>JBBSEO010000293.1:0-2872 GCA_038239645.1 Chthoniobacterales bacterium
CTACTTCGATTTCATCCGCCAAACTCCATCCCACGCATCCGGTTTCGCGGTCGCTTTGAGATACTCGCAGCGCTCGACGTAAGTGCTGCTCAGTTTGTCGTCGGGATTGAGCGCCAGCACTTCGCGGAACTGCGTGATGGCCCGATCAAACTCGCCGTTGCGATAATATTTCAGGCCGCCGCGAAACGCGCTGAGCGCTTCCGGCAGATTCGGGAATGTCTCGTCGGTGTGATGTTCGAGAATTTCGTAGATCGCGACCGGCTGGGTTTTTCCTTTCACCACCACCCAGTCGATCTCGCGCGCGCAATAGGAGCCGCGCAATTTCTTATAGGTGTTTTCGCTGCACAAGATTTCCGCGGCGTATTCCTTGCACGCGCTCTCGAGACGCGACGCCAGGTTCACCCCATCGCCGATCACGGTATAATCCATCCGTTTGGGCGAGCCGATGTTGCCCGAGACAATCGCGTCGGTGTTCAGTCCGATGCCGATCCTGATCGGTTGCTGGCCGCGCGTCTGCCGTTGCTGATTAAGCGCGCGAAGTTCCGTGATCATCGACACAGCCGCCCGCACCGCGCGGTCGGGATCATCGCCGTGGGGAATCGGAATGCCGAATTCCGCCATGATGGCGTCGCCGATAAATTTATCGAGCATGCCGCCTTCCAGCGCGATGCAGTTGACCATCACGGAAAAATATTCGTTCAGGAGCGCAACGGTGCCCTGCGCGCCGAGCTCCTCGGTCAGGGTGGTGAACGAGCGAATGTCGCTGAACAAAACCGTGGCCTCGACATTCTGGCCTCCCAGAATTTCGCCGCCGGCGGCGAGGACTTTGTCGGCGAGGGTCGGGTCCATGTAACGCGACATGGTCGATTTCATCCGTTTCTCCGTGCTGATGTCTTCGAGGAGAAGCATGGTGCCGAGCGGCTTATTTTTGAGGCTGATCAGCGGTTGAATGGTGACGTTGACGCTGAGCGTTTCGCCCCCGAACTCGGCGGCGGCATCGAGAAATATTTCGCTCTTGCCGGAAGCATTCACGGAAGCGATTCGTTCGGCGATCCAGGCGTTTGGTCCGCTAAAAAATTCCATCGCCAACTGCGCCAGGACCTCCACGTCGGTCGCGTGCAGAATGCGGTAACCGGCGGCGTTACAAGTATGAATTCGGCCGTCTTCGTCGAGCGTAATCACCCCGCTCGACATGCTTTCGAGCATGGCCTGGTTGTAATTCTTCATGTTCTGCACGTCATCAAAGAGGTTCGCGTTCTCGAGCGCGATTGAGACCTGACCGGTGAAGGCCTTCAGCCGCGCTTCATCTTCCTCCGTAAACGGACCGCCGGCTTTGTTCAGCGCCTGCGTCACGCCGATAACACGCCCGGCTTTGTTCACCACCGGCACGCACAAGATCGAACGCGTGAAATAACCGGTCCTTTTATCGAACGAGGGATTGAAGCGGAGATCGGCGTAAGCATGGGGAATGTTGATCGTGTGGCCGGACTGGAAAACCGCGCCGGCGATTCCAACGGTGTCGGGCAGACGAATCTCCGTCGCGTTCAATCCTTCGCCGACCTCGGACCAGAGTTCCTTTGTTTTCGGATGGTGCAGGAAGAGAGTCGAACGATCCGCGCGCAACATGCGCGTCGCTTCGCGCATAACGCGGCGCAGCAGGACCGAGAGATCGAGCGAACCGGTGATGTCCGCGACCAGTTCCATGAAGTCCATCTCCCGCTGCCGTGAGCGGCCGATTCGCTCGACCATTTGCGATGTTTGCAAGGCGGACGCTGCCTGGGTGGCCATCGCCTCGAGCAGTTCCATCTCTTCGCGCGAAAAATCACCGTTGCGCTTATTCAGCGCCTGCACCACACCGATCATTTCCCCGCGCGCTGTCTTCACCGGCACGCAAAGAATCGAACGCGTGATAAAGTTCGTTTGCTCGTCGATCGCGCGCGCGAAACGCGGATCGGCATAGGCATCGGCAACAATTTCTGCGCGGCCCGATTGAAAAACTGCGCCAGCGATACCGGTATCATTGAGCAACCGGATTTCACGACGCAACGCTCCCAGCGCGATGCGGGAATAGAGTTCATTCGTGACCGGATCGTTCAGCAACAACGTCGCGCGTTCCGCATTCACTTCCGCTGCGACGAGATCGACCAGAACGCGGAGGAGATCGTTCAGACTGTCGATCGCGCAGATCCGTTCCGTGAGATCGAGGAGCAGTTCGGTCCGGTGCAAACGCTCCTGCAAGGCGCGCTTCGAGTCACCGCGCGCCGCTATTTTCCGCGACGTCCTTGGCTTAGTGCGGCGACTCACGGCGCGCCTCCAGTTGCATCCGTAACTCCGCGATCGTGCCCTGCAATTGCCTTGTCTCCTGACGATGGGCCGCGAGCATTTCCTGGTCGTGGCGGCGATGTTCCTGCAGCGCGGCTTCCATTTCCTCGCGCAGGGCCTGCACGGCCGCCTGTAATTGCCGGACTTCCTCCCGGCCGCCGGCCACGGCCCGCTGCATCGCGTCAGCCCTGCTGGCGTTGGCGATCTCCAGCTGCTCGCGGAGGCTCGCGATCGTTTCCTTCAGCTCACGAGTCTCCGTGCGCGCCTGCGTTCCATCGGCGGCCACAACCTCGACTTCGCCATTCGCGTTTTTTTCCACGGCCGGGCCATTGTCGCGAAAAGGCCACGGATGGGGCAAGACTCATCTCGCGCGTCCGCGCGGCGAAGTTCACTCCGCGCGCAGGGCGACCATTGGATTCACGCGGGTCGCTCGCCGCGCCGGAACGAAGCAAGCCGTCGCCGCGACCGCCGCGAGCATCAGCGCGACCGAGGAATACAACCACGGATCGAGCGCGTTCACCTTGAAGAGGATTTGCTGCAGCGCCGCGGC
>JBBSEO010000294.1:0-2868 GCA_038239645.1 Chthoniobacterales bacterium
ACGTTGCTCGTCTTTTCATAGACGAGGGCGAGGGGTCGTTTGAATTGCAGACCATCTGCTGCTGTCGCGGAAGCAGAGAGGGGCGCGGCCAGGGCCAGGGCCTTGGCGTAACTCTTCAGGGCGCCCGAGGTGTCGCCCAGATTCGCATTGCTGGGATTGCCCTGGACGTTGCCAACCTTGAGGTAAGCCAGGGCGAGTTCTCGTTGCAGGCCGCGATCATCGCTCGTTTCCTGCGCCAAGCTATCGAGGTAGGTCAGGGCTCGACTAACGAGTAACTCCCTTGCTTTGGTCGAACCCGGCAGGGGCTCGATCGCATCGTGTAGTTCAAATAGGATCGAGTTAGCCAGGCTTCGAACTTGATTGAAGCGATGTTCGGCTTTGAGCTGCTGACGGTGAGCGCGCTGGGCCTGGCTCCCGGTGGCAATGATTCCGCCGACGAGAGCAAGCACGAGCAAGACGGCGGCCGCGACGACGAGCTTGTTCCGTTGGATGAACTTTCCCGCTCGATAGCGCACGGTGTCTTTCCGCGCGAGCACGGGCATTCCTTCGAGATAGCGCCGCAGGTCGTCGGAGAACTGGGCGACGGAAGGATAACGGCGCGATGGCTCGGAGCGCAGCGCCATCAGGGCGATGTTGTCGAGATCTCCGCGGAGCAACCGGGATTGTTCGGCGAGTTTCGAACTCCGGTCGCCGCCAACTACGGTACTCGGGCGAATCGGCTCCCCAGTTTCCTCGACTCCGCGCTCTTTCCCTTCGCTGCGTCTGAAAGGGCGCGCCTCGGTGAGAAGTTCGTAGAGGAGAACTCCTAACGAGTAAATATCACTGCTCGTGGTCACCACCTGACCGCGAATCTGCTCCGGGCTGGCGTAGTCCGGCGTCAGGGCGCGCTGCTCCAGAATGGTCGCCGCTAACGAGTCGTCGTCATGAGAAAGGAGTTTCGCGATGCCAAAGTCGAGCAACTTGGGATCTCCTTCTCGATCGACCAGAATGTTCGATGGCTTGAGATCTCGATGGATGACGAGATTCTGGTGAGCGTAGGTGACAGCGGCGCAGATCTTGCGAAAAAGGTCGATTCTTTCGCGCACCGAAAGGTTCCGCTGGCGGACGTAATCCGTGATCGGTTCACCGGGGATAAACTCCATCACAAAATAGGGACGGCCGCCGTCGCTGGTGCCGGCGTCGAGCAAGCGCGCGATATTCGGGTGATTTAATTGCGCCAGAATCTCGCGCTCGTGGCGAAAGCGGCGGAGGATGTCCTCCGTATCGAGGCCGCGGCGGACGATTTTGAGCGCCACCTCCTTGCGAAAGGCATCGTCGGCCCGGGTGGCGAGGTAAACGGTGCCGAGGCCGCCGCGACCGATCTCGCGGACGATGCGCCAGGCCCCAAATTGGCGGCCAACCATGCTGTCGAGCTCCTCGTCTTCGAGAATGTCCCGAGGAAACTCCAGGTTTGGGTGCTCGATGAACTCCGCCGCTTCCCGATCGGCCGCCAGGAGTGCCTCGGCCTCATTCCGGAGGAAATGATTGTCGCCGCATTCCCGCTCGAGCAGCGAACGGCGCTCGCCCGGACCCAAATCCGCGGCGGCGTCGAGGATTGTCTTAAGGCGTTGCCACTCCCGCGCTTCCATGGTTTTCGCCCAGGAGGATGCGACGTCGGAGCCACGCCTTGGCCCAACGCCATTCTCTCTTCACCGTCCGCGCCGAAATATGCAGCACTTCCGCCACTTCCTCGACCGCCAGTCCCCCAAAGAATCGTAATTCTACCACCTGGCTTTGCCGGGGATCGAGTTTCGCCAGATCATTCAAGGCGTCATTGAGGGCGAGTAGGTCAACGCTGGCTTCCGGCGCGCGGGTCAGCTCCTCCATGAATATCACTTCCTCGAGTTGGCCTCCACGTTTCTCCGCTCGATGTTTGCGGGCATGATCGACCAGGACCCGGCGCATGACCTGCGCGGCCAGAGCAAAAAAATGGGCGCGATCGTGAAAGTTCGTCCGCGTTTGATCGACCAGCTTGAGATACGCTTCGTGCACCAGGCCGGTCGCCTGGAGAGTGTGATCCGAGCGCTCACGGCGCAGATAGTTTCGTGCCAGCGACCGGAGCTCGTCATAAATTAACGGAACGAGATGCTGCGCCGCTTCGTCGTCGCCTTCGCGCCACGACCCAAGAATCCTGGTAACGTTCTCCTGGGCGGTAGAGGCGATCATGATAGGGGAGGCCAGACAGCCTTTTCCGCTGCCTACGGATAATGGCAGATTGGCGTTGATTGCGCCATTGTTTTAACCAGGCCTCCCGGCGCAACCAGAGCTTTCGATTCACCCGCCATTCGCCATAATTGACGCGATGGCCGACGCCCTGACACCGATGATGCAGCAATACCAGCGGCTGCGCGCGAGCGTGCCGGCGGATGTGCTCCTGTTTTTTCGGCTGGGCGATTTCTACGAAATGTTTTTCGAGGACGCGAAGGAGGCCGCTGCCTTGCTCAACGTCGCGCTGACAAAGCGTCAGGCCGTCCCGATGTGCGGCGTGCCGTATCACGCGGCGCAAAATTACATCGCGAAACTGATCAAGGCGGGAAAGCGCGTCGCCATCTGCGATCAGACGAGCGAGCCGCGCCCCGGGAAAATCGTCGAGCGCGAGATCACCCAGATCATCAGCGCGGGAACGGTGAGCGAGCTCGACTTGCTGGAAGCGAAGCGATCCAATTATCTCGGCGCGATTTGCGAGCACGCCGGCCGGTTTGGTTTCGCCTACGCCGATCTCACCACGGGCGAATTTCGCCTGATGCAGCTCGCGACGGTCGCGGCGCTGACCGATGAGGTGGCGCGCGTCGCGCCGAGCGAATTGCTGCGGAACGACACGCAGCGGGA
>JBBSEO010000295.1:0-2857 GCA_038239645.1 Chthoniobacterales bacterium
CGATTTTCTTCGGCACGAAATCGCTGCCGGAGGGGAATTCGCTGACGTCGGCGAATTGCAACGCTCGCCCATGTTTGGTTTCCGCAATGAACAAATGCACCTGGCCTTCGCCCTTTGGCAGGAGCGCGCTGCGCGGAAATTGCGCGAGACCATTCGCGTCCGTCACCGCCCTACCGAGTTCGATGTTGGTGCGCGTGACCGCGCGGACCGGCACATTCGCTGCCGGCTGTCCGTCTGCCATTTTCGCAACGCGAAGGAAGATCGAAGTCGGGGTTCGCTTTTGCGTCAGGAGAAAATCGCTCACGCAAATGATCGAGCGATTACCGACGATGCGACCGTCGGGCAACGAAGCGCTCGCCTCTAATAAATATGCGCCGGAAAAGTCCGCGTCGCTGGTGGGAGGCCGAACACGAATTTCGCGGCGCACCATTTTGTCTTCCATGTTCGCTTCGAAGTTTCCGCTCCCCGTCAGCGGCAGGGCGAAGGCATCGACAAGCAATTCGGTTGGCCACGGTTTATTGAAGCCGGTGCGCGGATCCTTTATCGCTTCGCCCGTGATCGGATCTTTCGCGTCCCGCTCGAACTCGCGCACGCGGCTCGAAACCGCCGCCAATTTTTCCAGCGGAATTCGCGCTAGTTTCCAATTTAGCGCCGGGGTGTTGACCTGGAAGAAGTCGAAACGCAGTTCCTGATTGGCGCGGACAAAGAATTGCGCCGACGGAAAAACCAACACTGATTCCTTGCGGGCGAAGGTCGCGCCCCAACGCGATTGTTCCGGAAGAGCGAAACCGCGTTCACCGACCAGCGCCGGCGAAATCGTGACCCGATATTTTTGCGCGAGGTCAAATTGGCCGCGGACGTCAATCTGGTCACCCGAGGCCAGCAATTTCTGATCTTTCAGCGCGGGCTCGACTTGAATGTGTGCCGCGGTCGCGGCCGACGGCGCGATGTCGTCATTAAACTTGATCACGATTTGCGGTTCTTCGAGTGCGTGATTGAAGGCGCCGGCCCATTCCACTTTCAACGGAACAGTTTTTCCCGCGGGCAACACTTGGGTGAAGGGGAGCAGCTGTCGGCTTTTCGCGTCGCGCAGACCATCGATCACGAGGTCGAAGGCGCGCCCGACAGGCAGAGCTTCGCGCGGCGTGACCGTAAAATCGGTCGCGACCGACGGCGTTTTTTCGTCGCCCTCGAAAATGATTTCCGTCGGGTAACGCTGGCGGGTCTCGCGATCCTGGAAAAATGCGTGTTCCGCCACTTCCGTCAGCACCACTTCGTAGTTGGACGAGACGCTAAGGCGCGGTTTGGACGAAAGGTGCGCGCTTTGTTCGAAGTCGGTCGAAAGATTGAAGCGTGGCGTCGAAAATTCCGCGTTCCAATTCGGCGCGAGGAACGGGCGCCCGCTGGCATCGGCCAGGTTGGGCGCTAGATGCAGGCGATGCGTCGCGCCTGCCACCACTTCGTTGACGACGAAGAGCCCTTCGGTTTCGCTTTTCCACAAAAATTTGCCGTCCAGTTTCGGTTCGGCGAGGAATGGGCAGGGTTGATCCGCGCGATCGATCGCGGCCGCCGGGACCATCGGTCGCGGAAACGAGATCGAAATTTCCGTCCCGGCAACGAGTTCGCCGCTTGACGGTTCAAGGGTGATCCCGCCCGCGTCGGGTTGCGGCTCGGCGGCGAGCAGCGCGGCACGGAAAGCGATGAAAAGGAAAACGCGGATCTTCATTTCGGCGAGATGTCCCTCAGCCGGGTTTCGTCCGCTTCGGCACGTGCGTTATCGTCGATTCGGCGCAAATATTCCGCGCGGGTGCGCAAAGCGACGGCGGATTCGCGCAACGCCAGCGAGTGGCTGAGCGATTGAATGGCGGCGGCGAAATCGGCCCGCTTCCCTTCCGTTAAACCCCGAAAATACCATTTCGCCGAGTCGCTGGCGTCGAGGTCCGTCGCTTTCGTGGCGTGCTCTAGTGCTTCCTTTGTTTGCCCGAGCCCATCGAGATCCTGTGCCAGTTCAAAATGGGCGGCGGCGGAGTTGGCGTCGATTTTCAGAGCTGATTCCGCGTCGCGCTGCGCGAGAACGAATTGATTCAGTTCCCGCAGAATTTTCGCGCGACCAACCAACGCCTCGGTTGCACTTGGTTTTGCGCGCAGGCTGGTGTCGAGCGTTCTCAATTCGCGAAGCTTCCCTTCTTCAACGTGACCGCCGTCGCGCGCCAGCTGCGCGCTGACCTCGAGTTTTTGGGCAGCTTCCTTGTCCTTCGCGTCGTAGAGCGCCTCCGCGAGTTGCACGCGCGCGCGCATCGATGTCGGCTCCGCCTGCAAGGCCGTTTGCGCATCGTCCGCGGCCAGGAGCGGACGCCCGGTCAAAATGAAAAGGCGCGCGCGGTCCAGGCGCAGATCGTAATTCTGCGGATTTTTCGCCAGGCCCGCGCTCAAGACTTTGATCTGCGGCAAAAGTTTTTTGAAGCGTTCGAATTGCGGGAGCCATTCTTCAACCTGGTCGTCGCTCGGATCCTGCGCGTTGGCTTGGCGCATCTCGGCGAAAGCCGCGTCCCATTGTTCAAGCCGCAGCAGCGCGATGGCGCGGGCCACGCGGTTCGCCGCGGTTTTCTCGGCTTCAAATTGATGCGTGCGAGCTTCGAGCAAATCGCGCCAGCGTTTTTGATCGACGAACAGATCGCCCAATTTTTCCCAAACACGCGCCGTGTCCGCGCGATTCGGTTTTGTCGCGAGATAATCGCGCCAACTCTTTTCCGCGGCGGCGAAATCATCGTGCGCGAAAGAAATGTCGCCGCGGAAATCGCTGATCAACGGCGCCCGTTTCCCCGTGCGCGCCTGGGCAAAAGCGTCCACCGCCGCG
>JBBSEO010000296.1:0-2835 GCA_038239645.1 Chthoniobacterales bacterium
ATGAAGGAGTTGAGCGAAGAAGGCGCGATCGATCAGCGAAACCGGAAGATCAAGAATCACGGCCAGAAGTTTACCCTTCGCCTGCTGCAACACCTGGCCGCTCAGGGCAGCGTGACTCTCCTTTGCCATTGCGCCGAAGAGGAATTGCACTGCCATCGGCACCTCCTGAAGAAGGTGCTGGAATCAAAGATCTGACGTTTTCTCCTCCCGGGTCACCCTGATCGGCGTGCTAATCGCACCGGCCAGCAGGTCAGGCGGTGGCGTGGCAGGCGCGGAAGCGGCGATGGCTTCGTCCGCGCGACCCTTGAACTCGGCGGAGTTGTCGGGCGTGAAGAGAATCTGGCGAACGATGCCGGTCGATTTATCGAGGAGGATGTGTTGCTCGAAATCGGGGAAATCGAGTTTCATCCCGCGGAGGCGGAACCGTTGGAGATGCAGACGGAGCGAGGCCAAGGTTGGGGGCATTAATTCGAGGTGCTCGAGTGATTCAAACGGAATCTGAATCGTCTCGAAGAGGGAAATTGGGCCGGCGATCACTTTTATTTGAAGCGAAGCTTCTCCGATTCGCCCGAAGGCGAAGGGTGTCGCGAACAGCACGGCAGCGCGCGCGGGAGAGGTGCGCCATGTTGCTCTGATCCGCGAACATCCGCGGGGCGTTGACGCCATCCTTGACAGCTCCTACCATTTCGCGCGTGCAGGCGGAGCTGGAAAAATTACTGGTGTTGCAGGATCGCGATCAAAAGATTCGCCAGATCCAGCTTGAGATCCGGACGTTGCCGCAACAGCGCAAAAATCTTGAGAGCCAACTCGCGGCCAGCGCGGCCAGCCTGGACTCATTGAAGCAGCGCGCGAAGCAACTGGAGGTCGATCGCAAAAACATCGAGCTCGATGTCGGGACGCGCCAGAACAGCATCAACAAGCTAAAGACGCAGCAGTACGAGACGCGCAAGAACGACGAATTCCAGGCGATGGGTCATGAGATCGAGCGTTACGAGAAGGAAATCGTGAGACTCGAAGACCACGAGCTGGAGCTGATGGAGCAGTCGGACAATTTGAAGACGCAGATCGGAACCGAGGAGAAGACCGCGACCGCCGCGCGGGATTCGGTCAATCGGCAGCTCGTCGACTTGGAGCAGAAAGCGAAGACGCTGGAAGAACGTCTGGCCGCGTTGAATCAGGAGCGCGGGAAACTGGCCGAGGGAATCGACGAAGAGATTCTCGACCGCTACGAGCGTTTATTTTCGAGCAAAGGCGATGCCGCGGTGGTGGCGGTTGAGCACGGCGTCTGCACGGGTTGTCACATGAAAGTGACGACGCAGACGGCGATGCGGTCGAAGAGCGAGAACGAAATCGTTAGCTGCGAGCAATGCGGCCGCATTCTCTACGCCGCCGAGTGGGTTTAAATCTGGAAACCAGGAAACCAGGAATTTTGCCCCGTGGTCTGAGGATACGTTCAGGGTGAAGTCGCCCTTTCGAAACTCACAGGCTAATGAAGCTTGTTTAGGGGAATATTTTTCCTGGTTTCCAAATTAAAGATTTTAAACGTTGAACCGGAACTCGACCACGTCGCCGTCTTTCACGACGTATTCCTTGCCTTCGACCCGCAGTTTGCCGGCTTCGCGCGCCTTCGCGAACGAGCCCAGCCCGAGCAATTCTTCGTAGGCCACCACTTCGGCGGCGATGAAACCGCGCTCGAAATCCGTGTGAATGACGCCCGCGGCTGCCGGCGCCTTGTCGCCGGTGCGGATCGTCCACGCGCGTGATTCCTTTTCGCCGGTCGTGAGGTAGGTCCGCAGCCCGAGCAAATGATAAACCGCGCGGATCAGCGCGCCGACGCCGCTCTCCTGCACGCCGAGGTCGCGCAGATATTCCGTCGCCTCTTCGGGCGAAAGGTCCACCAGTTCGCTCTCGATCTGGGCGCTGATTACCACCGCCTCAGTCGCGAAATGATTTTTGGCGTATTCCTGCACCGCGCGCACGTGCGGCGATTCGTTCGCCGACGCCAGATCGCTTTCCGCCACGTTGCAGGCAAAGAGCGTCGGCTTGTCCGTGAGGAGAAAAAAGTCGCGCGCGAGCAATTTCTCCTCGTCGCTCAACGGGGCCGTCAACGCTGGTTTGCCCGCGTCCAAATGGGGCAGCAATTTCTCCATCACCGCGGTCTCCGCTTTCGCCGTTTTCGACCCGGCGCGCACTTCTTTTTGCAAACGATCCCGCCGTTTTTCCAGCGCCGCCAGATCGGCCAGCACCAACTCGGTGTTGATTACCTCAATGTCGCGGATCGGATCGATCGTCCCGCTGACGTGATGGATGTCCGCGTTCTCGAAGCAGCGCACGACCTGCACGATTGCTTGCACTTCGCGGATGTGACTGAGGAATTGATTTCCGAGTCCCTCGCCCGCGCTCGCCCCTTTCACCAAGCCGGCGATGTCGACGAACTCGATCGCGGCGGGAACGATTTTTTGCGACTGCGAGAGTTTCGCGAGGGCGTCGAGCCGAGCGTCCGGCACGGTCACGACGCCGACGTTCGGGTCGATGGTGCAGAATGGGTAATTCGCCGCCTGCGCCTTGCGCGTGCGCGTCACCGCATTAAACAGCGTCGATTTTCCCACATTGGGTAGGCCGACGATTCCCGCGCTCAACATAGGCGCGGACGTTAGCACATGCGCGCGGAACGGCTACGGGGAATGCCCGATGCAGCAGGTCTCCTAGCTCTTGCGCTCTCGCCTGATAGGTTGGATCAACGCGACGTCGTGCATCTGCCGCGGATCGTAAAGCGCGGGCTTGTCCTGAACCGTCTCGGCGCAGAGAAATCACCGGTCGACCGGGCTCGGCGGC
>JBBSEO010000297.1:0-2804 GCA_038239645.1 Chthoniobacterales bacterium
AAATGACGAGCAAGTATGGGTTTAAGTGCAGCTACAACCCGACCTTCTCGAAGGGCGCGGGGAAAGGAAAGAAGGGCTGGATTTCGCAGGGATACTATGGACTGGATCAAGGCCCGATCGTGATGATGATCGAAAACTATCAAACTGGATTTCTTTGGCGGTTAATGCGCGACTGCCCGATTATTCAGCGTGGACTGCGGCGCGCCGGGTTTCGGGGAGGGTGGATGGGAAATGCTTAGATTGGCCCGTTGCTCGAGAGTTGATTGCAATTTTTTGCATCTGAAAATCCTCTTTCGGCGGATGGCTGAATTGAAGCGGCGGGCAGACCCCAGCCTGACCGCGACGACGAGAACGTCACTTTTGTTCTTGGGCGGCTGACCCCAGAACACTCCGGCCCGATCTTTCGGTGCCGGAGGCATTTACACGTCCGAAGGTTTCCACGTAAGAACTCATTTGGATGGCGTCCTTGCCCGTCCGAAGCGAAAACTTCTTCCCACGCCGGTCGTTTTATCTATAATTTCTAGAACTTGCTCGCTTCCTCGACTCTATGAATCGCTTTCTAGGTTTTCTCGCTGCCGCCGTTCTGATCAGCTCTTTAACGAGCTGTTCGCAGAAAGTCGTTCTCACCCCCACTGAGGATGACCTCGTGGTGCTGAACGGCTGCGTTGTTTCAGCCTGCAATTATCTCGCAGCGATCAAGACGCAGCACAGTTTGGAGAAGAATTTCTGGGCGCGCATTCTTCTGGTGCGCTATGCCAATCATCCGGCTGGCCACGCTTATTGTGTCTGGGAAACGGACGGCACGATTTACGGGTACGATCGCAACGCGGGCGCTTTTCCGATTCCGCAATACACCCGCGATCCCAAACAAATTGCGATCGTGCTGGCGCAGGAGCTCTCGCAGCATCTTGGCCAGTCGCTCTCAGTTTCGCGCGCGGAATACGTCGAACCGCAGACTGAAGTCGCGCGTTTTTAGGCGCGTCCTTCCGGAAAGAGAAAGCGCGACCATTTCTGGCCGCGCTCTACGAAACCGTTGGAAGGGTTATTCTATGGCGTGTAATTGACTTCCCCGGTCGCGCTTCCTATTCAGCAGCGCGCGTGCCAGCAGGCGGGATAGGGCCATTGTCTTTTTCGATTCGATTCTACTTTATGGCCTCAAAGAAACCGACTGCTAAAGCGATGAAGAGCACCAAACCGAAAACAACGGCGATCAAACGTCGAAGCTCGGCGACGACGAGCAAGCGCACCTTGATCGAGCCGCACAAGGGTGATCGTCGCTACGTCCGCCGGAACAAGAAAGGCGAATTTAAATCGGAAGTAAATGTTGGCCGGTCACTGGCGGCGGATCGTCGGCATCAGTCGAAGACGCGCGTGGCCAAAGGCCAGGGAGACCGCGGCGATACGGCCGGCTGAGATTGGCGGTCCTTACTTTCAGGACAATCGCTCGGCGTTTGCGATTTCGCTTTCGAGCGTGCCCAAAGTCGGAGGCGGAAAGTTTTGCTGGAGCCAACGCATCGCCTCGTCGCGGTCGCGCGTAATGTGCGTGTTCCAGCCGAGATGCCGGACGCGAGCTTCCCAATCCGTGGCTAAGCGGAAGAAATCGTCGCCGGGTGCCACGATGACAACGACTGCATTCGGCCGGTAGGTGGCCGCCAGACGATCTTGCGCGGTGATTTGGTCGAGATGATCGTCGCCGGCGTCGATGAGTTTTGTCGCGCCGGTCAGGTCAACAAATTCGTAGTGAAAATTCTGCGTATTTTGCACGAGTTGGAGCGCGCCGTAACTGCCTTCGACCAATTCATCGCCGGTGATCACGCCGGTGCCAACGTGAACGATTCCTTGACAATCCTGCGTGGTCTCGGTTGTCAGCGGCATAGACTTCGCCGGCAACGTCATTTCGTTCCTGGCACGTCACCGATCGTGACTTGATGGAGCTATTTTAACTGGATCTTGTCGAGCAAATTATCCGATCTGCAAACGACCAGGCTTAGACGAAGGACGGCGAAACCTAGAAGGAGAACAGCCCTTCGCGAACGCTTTCGGTGAGCGGCCGGCGGGCATTAGGCGCTTCGCTCTTCTGCAACTTTTCCGGCAACGTGTCGGCCTTTCCTGGACGACCAACGGCCGCCATGGCTTCGATCTCGAATTCATCCGGAATCTTCAGGACAGCGCGAGCGAGATCGTAATCGAAGCCCTGCATTCCGTGAACGACCAAACCCTGGCGAAAACCTTGCAGCGCAAATTCTCCCAGGCCGCCCCGCAATCATAGGAATGAGTCCGCGATGGCTTGTCGTTGTGTTCGAAATTCCGCCGCGAAACAAAAACGACCAGCGCGGCGGCGTTCGCGCACCACGTCTTGTTCGCATCGACCAGCAAAGAGAAGAAAGTCGGCCAATGGTCGCTCTCCCTTCGCGCGTAAAGAGCGCGCCACTGCTGCGCGTTGAAAGATGACGGCCCCCAGCGTGCAGCTTCGAAAAGACGGAGCAATTCCGGGTGTGGAATCGATTCGCCTGACATGGCGCGGGGCGACCAGCGATCGATGATGAGACTTTCGATCGAATAATCGGCGCGGCGTTTTTCGCTTCCCTTGATCACGACTTTGCTTACCAGCCTAGAATTTTTGCAAAAACCAGCGGAGCGACAATCGTCGCGTCCGACTCAATGATAAACCGCGGCGTCGTCGCCCGCAGTTTTCCCCAGGTAATTTTCTCGTTCGGAACCGCGCCGGAGTAAGAGCCGAAGCTCGTCGTCGAATCGCTGATCTGGCAGAAATAACCCCACTCGGGAACATCGGCGTCCTTTAC
>JBBSEO010000298.1:0-2779 GCA_038239645.1 Chthoniobacterales bacterium
CAGGTATCGGGTTATCGCTTACAGCCGGCGCTATAACTTTCCCAACGCTACTCGGGAAATTTCGCCGGATCATTCGGCCCTGGTCGAAGCGGCCGACCTCGCGGGCTTGATTGATGGGCTCAAGCTGGGGCAGGTCCACCTGGTCGGGTATTCGTACGGCGCGTTCACCGCGCTTTTCTACGCTGTCCAACCCCCGGAACACTTGCGCAGTTTGACCCTGGCGGAACCGCCGGTGCTGAAATGGTTACCTGCCCTCCCAGGAGGACAAATTGAACTCGACCGCTTTATGCAAACACTCTGGCAACCTGCGGCGGAAGCCTTTCGCCGGGGCGAACCCGAAGCCGCATTGCGCGTTGCCTGTGACTATTTTTGCGGGAAAGGATGTTATGATCAGATGCCGCAAGAAGCTCGCGCTGCTCTCTCGGACAACATCCGCGAATGGAAAGCGCTCACCACTTCGCGCGACGCTTTTCCCCCGCTCGATCGCGAGCTCGTAAGAAAACTCGACGTTCCTGTGCTTCTTTTGACTGGTGAGAAAACGCTCGCACCATTGCGGCTGATTAATGCGGAACTAGGTCGTCTGCTTCCGCAAGCGAACCGGGTGACCATTCCAAACGCCACCCACGATATGTGGATTGAGGACCCGCAAGCCTGCGGCACAGCGGTCATGGATTTCTTGAGCAAACAATAAGAGCGGCGGGGACTTCATTATCAGGGAGCATATCAATGACACCGCTCTCCGTACTGTCCAGTTTTAGGTCTAACCAGGGGATGCAGCCAACCGCTGGCCGCTCCGATGCCTCGCTTTCCTTTATGAAAACACGTTTATTGCAGACCGCGCGCGCCCTCGCCAGCGGTGGCTGAGCTTGAGCTCCTTAGAGCTGTGAGCGCTTCACAAATGAGAGCCGTCGTGCGACGCCTGCGGTGGGTGATGCTTACAACAATGATCGTTGACCTGCTCCTTACGTTGCATGGCCAGCCAACAAAATTAGAATAGGGGTCGTTGCTCACTATTTGCACTTTTGCTCGCGGAGCGATCGAATTTGAAGGCTCGTACGCTGAGATTCTGGAAGGGTGAAATGTCTACTCGACCACGGTCGAGTTCTGCGCGCGCGGGTGCGGTTGCGCATGGATCTGCTCCTGCGCGATATGCATGCCGAGGACGAGCAAGGCTGCGAGACCGAAATACATAACTCCCATGGTGGCGCGCTGGGCCGGGGTGACTTCGAAATAGCGTTGTTCTTCCGCGGTGCGGCGGCGGAAAAGCGAAAAGATGCGCGGCAATGCCATCACGAGAACCAGCCAGATGATAAGGTTTGGTCGAGTCCACGCCAGCCAGGCGAGGAGGGCGAAGCCGGGTAGCCAGAGCCATGGGGATAGGGCTGTGACAATGCGGCCGCCATCGAGCATGCCGGCGGGGGCGAGATTGAAGAGGTTCAGGAAGTAACCGGACCAGGCGATGGCGATGAGCAGCGGAATATTCAGATAAACGCCGAGCAAATGACAAACGATGGCGCCGAGCGTGCCAAAGATCGGACCACCGATCCCGACATTCGATTCCATCCAGGCGTTTCGGGGCGCTTCTTTCAAGGCGATGAACGCGCCCATGAAGGGAATGAACATGGGGGCGCTGACCTTGAGTCCGAAACGCCTGGCGACGATGAGGTGCCCGCATTCGTGCACGAAAATGAGGAGGACGAAACCGAGGGCAAAACGCCAGCCCCAGACCATCGCGTAAGCGCCGATGGTGAGGAGCATGGTACCGCCGGTCTTAAGCAGGACGGGCAGGAAAAATTTGATCTGCCCGAGAAATTTCAGGATGACGGCGCCAGCGACCGCGATTGGCCCGACAACTTTCTTCGCTTTCGAGCCCGTAGTTTCGGGTGCGGGCGGCGGCTGAGTCGCGACCGGATAACTTTCCATCGAGAACGTTACTTCAAGACGCGACTTTTTGCAGATCGTTAACGGCGGCGCCGAGGTGCCGGAGAATATCCTCCGGGAGGAGCGATTGCTCACTGGCGCCTCCGTGAAACCGGGCGATTTCTGCCGCTCGCCCACAAGTCCACGCGCCGACGCGCGCCGCGTCGAATGCACTCAATTTCTGGCCAAGCAGCGCCGCGAGAACGCCGGTGAGGATATCGCCCATTCCGCCCGTGGCCATGCCGGGATTGCCGGTGGTGTTGTAACTCAAACGCCCTGCCTCCGCGACGATCGTGCGGCTCCCCTTGAAGAGGAGCGTGACGGGAAATTTGGAAGTGAAGGATCGCGCAATTTCAGCGCGGGTTTGCTTCGTCTCGTCGCCACCGAGGCGCTTCATCTCGCCGGGATGCGGGGTAAGCAAACGCGGCCCGCGGCAATCTTTCAGCACCTCGGTCCGACGCGAGAGAAGATTGAGCGCGTCGGCATCGATCACCATCGGCTTTTCGCAGTCGCGAAGGAAACGCATCACTTGGGCGGCATGCTTTTGTCCGAGCCCGGGTCCGATCGCCCAGGCGTCGATCGGCTCCTCGGCCAGTTTGGCGTAAAACTTAAAGTGCGCGACCATCACTTCAGGCGGCGCCGCGGTGGCGACGACCGGATAAATTTCTTCCGGCACGTAGAGGTGAACCAAGCCAGCGCCTCCGCGCAATGCGCCGCCGGCGCAGAGGGAAGCAGCGCCGGAAAATCCGCGCGAGCCGGCGATCAGACCAATGCGGCCAAATTGATTTTTGTAGGCGCCGAAATCGCGCCGTGGGAGTAAATGGCGGAGCGAATCGGCCGTCGCTACCGTTTCTTCCCC
>JBBSEO010000299.1:0-2771 GCA_038239645.1 Chthoniobacterales bacterium
GAATCAGGTTGGAAGTGCCGTCGTTCCGTCCGACGCAGGCGCGAATCAAGCCGACGGAAGCGATCGCAAAAAAATCCTCCTCGTTCTGCCATTGTCCCGACTCCGGGCGGATGAGCGCGACGCAAAACATCCGTTCGTGGCGGAGCGCATATTCGAGCATCGCGCGATAACGGGACTCGAAGATGTAGAGCGGCAGGAGCGCCTGCGGAAATAGGAGCGCGCCGGGCAAGGGCATGATCGGCGCCGTTTCGGGCAGGATTTCGAGGTCGCTCATCTCTGACAATTCATACGTTCGCAACCGGACCCAAGATACGCGGATCGAGCGAGCGAGCGGCGAAGTTGCGCGAGTGTGAGCTGACCGCGGTGGAACGCGCGGGTGATCGGCGCGTAAACCAAACGCGAACCGAGTCCGGGAAATTCGCGGCGGGAGCGCGCGCCATATTTACCGGTTGCCATTACGGCGACCTCGCGCGGATGTGCGACCAGGAAATCGCGCAAGCGCGAGAAGTCGTTCACGGAATCGGCGCGCGCCACCAGCTTGAAGATGTCGGCGCCGGCCGCGCGGGCTTGCGCGAACTTTTGTGTGAGGGAATGCGAAGAAGGCGTGCGATCGAAATCGTGGACCGAACATACGCGCAGGAGTTTTCGGGCGCGCGCCTCCTCCCAAAGCGAGCGCAGCGTTTTCAGCGAACGCAGTTCCAGATCAAGCGCGCTCGCCCGCGGCAGAAAACCGCCGAGCAATTTGCGCCGCTGCGCGCTCGAAAGATTTCCACCTTCGCGCGGATGGCGCGCGGTAATGAGGAGCGGCGCGTTCAGCGATGACGCGGCGGGTGCTAAACCCGGCAAACGGTCCAGCCGCAATTCGAAAAAGTCCGGTGGCTTTCGCAACCGTCGCGCCGCGGCGAGGTCGTCCAGCGAAGCAATCACTGCGACCAATCGACATCGTTCAGGCATCGGTCGTTTTCGACGGCAGCAAGCGCTCGACGTATTTTGCCAGCAGATCGAACTCGAGATTCACCCGATCGCCGGCGCGGGCGGCGCGCAGATTTGTCTGCGCCCAAGTGTGCGGGATGATCCAAACGACAAATCCATCCGGGGTCACTTCGGAGACGGTCAGGCTGATCCCATTTAACGCGATTGATCCTTTGTTTACCAGGAAGCGTCGATGTTCGGCGGCGATGGAAATTTGCAGCCGAACATCGTGACCGATTCGATCCAGCGCGATAATTTCGCCGGTATCGTCGACATGCCCCTGGACGAAATGGCCACCCAGGCGTGCGCCGACCGCGAGCGCTCGTTCGAGGTTGACGAGCGCGCCGGTTTCAAGATGCGAAAAATTTGTTCGCGCGACCGTTTCCGCCAGCAGATCGAAGCCGATGGCATTTCCCTCTTTGCGCGCGACTGTCAGGCAACAGCCGTTCACGGCCACGCTGTCGCCAATTTGCACTGTCGATGCGAGACGATCCGCGGTGAGTTCCAACTGACTTCCGTCCGGTGAAGGAACGAACTTCTTCACCGTGCCGGTTTCTTCGATGAGTCCCGTGAACATTAGACAAAGAATAGCCAGACCAGCAGAAGGATCGGGATGAAAACCGGGAGAGCGAAGACAAAGATGTAACTGAAGAATCCGGGCACGGGCCGACCACATTGTTCGAGCGTGGCTTTGACCAGAAGGTTGGGACCGTTGCCAATGTAGGTGACAGCGCCGCAAAAAACCGAGGCGATCGAGATCGCGGCCAGTGTCCGTCCGTGGTGGAGAAGGAATTCGGCGACCTGGCTGTCGGGATTTAATCCGGCGCGCGCGAATGCGCCCGAGAGAAGCGTGAGATATGCCGGAGCGCTATCGAGGATGCTCGAAAGTGCACCGGCGATCCAGAAATAATGCGAAGAGCTGTGCAGCGGGAGGCTGCCGGCGTTGACCTGGAGGTATTCGATCACGGGAAGGATCGTGCCGAAGATTCCAAAGAAGAGCCACGCGACTTCTCGCAGCGGCACGAAGGTGAAGGAGTTGGCGCGATGAACGGCGTGCGGAGTCGCCAGGTAGGAACCGATCGCCGCGAGGAGCATGAGGATTTCGCGGACGAAAGGCGGATTCGAAATGAAGACGGCGACCAGGATGACCGCGAGAAAAACAAGATTTCGTTTGCCATAAAGATGCACCGAAAAATTCGTCGCGCCGCCCTTTTTGTGGCCGGGCGCGGGCCAGATGCGCTCCATCAGGTAGAAGATTGCGAGCAGGCTGAGAAAAGTGAAGAGCCATGGCGCCCAGCAATTCTGCGCCACCCACCAGAAGGGAACCCCTTTGATGAAGCCGAGCAACAACGGAGGATCGCCGATGGGCGTGAGCCCCCCGCCGACATTGCTGACAATGAAAATGAAAAACGCCGTGTGCCGCGGCCGGTAGGCGTCGCGATTTAGCTGCATCCATGGCCGGATGAGCAAAACGGAAGCGCCCGTGGTTCCGATCACGTTCGCGAGGAGGCCGCCCCCTGCGAGAAAGAGCAGCCGGGTGAGGAGGCCCGTGCTCCCGGTCAGATTAAAATGAATCCCGCCCGTGACGACGAAGAGAGCCGCAGCCAGCGACATGAAACTAATATAATCGTGGGCCTGATGAATTAGCCCGGCGGTTTCGCGCAGGAAAACCGCGTAATAAATCACCACGATCGCCGCCAGAAAAAGTGCTACCAGATGGTAGGAACGCTCCCATTGATGCCGCAGAGCAATCGGCAATATCGCGATGGAGACGATCATCGCGCCGAACGGAAGGAGTA
>JBBSEO010000300.1:0-2745 GCA_038239645.1 Chthoniobacterales bacterium
GGCAAAAGACGACGCGTCCTCTGCATGTATTGCCGATAGCTATGACCAAGTGCGGCGCTCAAGGCTTCTTCCTCGACATTCATCCGGCGGTAAAAAGCGAGGAAGATCGGAACCATGACGACGGCGAGCGAAAGCCAGTTCGCCAGAGACAAGGCGAAGCCGAAGAAGGCCAGCAGAACACCGGTGTAGGATGGATGGCGGAGGTAACGAAAGGGGCCGGATTCTACCAGCTCATGGTCCGTGGCAATTTGCACGTCGACCGTAAAAAAACGTCCCAAGACCACGATCGCCCACCAACGAAGGATTAGCCCGCCCGCGAAAAAAATGAGTCCGACGCCCCGAGCGAGAATGCGATGCGGGAAAGCTGTCTCTGAAACCTCAAACGATACAAACACCCCAAGCGTGACCGAAACCATGATGACCAGCCAAAGGATACGCAGCGTGCTTCGATCCTGGCGGATGCCATCGCCGCGCGAACGGCGTGTCACGCTGAGCAGAATTTCAGAAACTAAATAAACGAGTCCGAGCGAAGCCGGGCCAGGAAAGGTCATGGGCAAAGTTAAGTCTTTCACCGTTCGATGCGAAAGACATATCATCCCGGCTTTTCCTATGATTAAAAGGCTCGGTGAAGCTTTCCTCGCCATCATCGCGGCCCTCGTCGTCGCGGCCGCGATCCTATTGGTCAACCTCATCTGGTTCCGTCCGTGGAACCTGAATTTCTTCTACGAGAAAGTTTTCGCGCAGGTTCTTTTCCACGAGCCGGAACTGCTTTCTTCCCTCGGTTTGGTGGAACGTTTCGGCATTACCGCGCATAGCGGCAAGCTCGATGATGTCTCGCCCGCCCATCAGCAGGAACAACTCAACCTGCTGAAGAAGAACCTCGCGCAACTGCACGAATACCCACGCGAGAGGCAGACGCCGTCGCAGCGGCTTTCGACTCACATTCTCGACTGGTTCCTGAGTCGTGCGGCGGAAGGGGAACGTTTCCAATTTCACAACTACCCGGTCAATCAGCTCTTTGGGGTCCAGAGTGAGTTCCCGTCCTTCATGGCAAACACGCATCGCCTTCTAAACCGGAAGGATTGCGACTACTACTTGATGCGCCTCGATGCTCTTCCGGTGAAGTTTGATCAACTACTCGAGAGTCTGAGGCTGCGGGAAGAAAAGAAGATCATTCCACCGCGCTTTGTCGTGGAGAAGGTGTTGAAGGAGATGAGCGATTTCGTGGCTCAACCGGTCGGGCAGAACATTCTGGCGAAGTCATTCCAGGAACGCGCCGCGAAGCTGCATGATCTCGATGAGAACCAACGCGCTGACTACCAACAGAAGGTCGAGCAGGCCATTACGGCGAAGGTTTATCCGAGCTATCAGAAGCTCATCGCCTATTTCCGGGGGCTGCTGTCGAAGACGACGACGGATGACGGAGTCTGGAAACTACCCGACGGCGATGCTTTTTACACCTACATCCTACGCGAGAATACAACCACGAATCTTTCGCCGGCGGAAGTTCACCAGCTTGGACTGAGTGAAGTAGCCCGGATCGAGAACGAGATGCGAACCTTGCTCGATGCGAACGGCTATGCCGGCCAGTCCGTCGGCACAGCGATGGTCGCGCTGAGCAAGGATTCACATTTTCTTTATCCTAATGATGATACCGGGCGGGCGGCCGCGCTCGCGGAATACACCCGATTGATCGACCAGGCGACAGAGCGATCCCAGTCTCTCTTCCTCCGCAGCCCAAAAGCGAAATGTGAAGTAAGGCGAGTGCCGGAGTTCAAAGAAAACACTGCGCCCGGTGCTTACTACAATGGCGCCGCCCAGGATGGGAGCCGGCCTGGCGTCTTCTTCGCCAATATGCGCGATATGAATGAAGTGCCGAAGTGGAGCATGCCAACCCTGGCCTACCATGAAGGAGTGCCCGGACATCACTGGCAGATTTCCACCGCGCAGGAGCTGACTGGCCTGCCGCAGTTCCGCAAAGTCATTCCTTTCACCGCCTACAGCGAAGGCTGGGCGCTTTACAGCGAATGGCTGGCGAAACAGGCCGGATGGTATGAGGGCGATCCCTTCGGGGACCTCGGGCGCTTGCGCGACGAACTATTTCGCGCGGTGCGACTGGTGGTCGATACGGGTATTCACGCGCAACGTTGGCCACGGGAACAAGCCATTAGCTACATGCTGGAGAAAACGGGAATGGGCGAGAAGGACGTAACCGCCGAGATTGAACGCTACATCGTTAACCCGGGACAAGCCTGCGCCTACAAGGTCGGGATGTTGAAGTTTCAGGAACTACGAGCTCGCGCTCAACGTGAACTAGGATCGAAGTTCGACCAGCGTGAATTCCACGATGTCATGCTGCGACAGGGAGCGCTACCACTGGAGATCCTGGATGAGCAGTGCAACGTCTGGCTCCAGGCTAAAAAGTAAAAGCAGCCCTGCGTCTGCGGTGATCCGAATCAGGAGACAACGTGCGAGAAAGATTCACTCCCGGCTCGATGTGGTCGGTGTTGAAGCAAACCTTCAAGGAATGGCTGGAGGATAAGGCTCCCCAACTCGGCGCCGCGCTGGCCTACTACACCGTTTTTTCGCTCGCCCCGCTCATCTTGGTTCTTCTCGCAATTATCGGTGTCATTTTTCGCCACGATCCCGCCGGAGCCTGGTCGCGGATCACCGAACAAATGGGTTACTTCCTCGATAAAAGTGCGATCGAGGTCGTGCAACAGATCGCGCAGAAAGCGTCGCAAC
>JBBSEO010000301.1:0-2698 GCA_038239645.1 Chthoniobacterales bacterium
GAAATCGTCGTCCTTCATCGGGCGCGCAGAAGTTCCTCGATGTCGATCATGTCCTGCGGCCGGCCAGCCTCGCGCTTCATCTGCAAAAGAGTTTCAAGTGAAACGATCGGCGCGAACAGGCCCGGGGAAATTTCCATCACGCTCGCTGCTTTGCTTTCCCGGCCGAAGTCAAAAGGTTCATAGACAAAAATATCAATCGGCGTGCGTCGATGTTCGTCGCTCCAAAGTTTCAGCACGATCATTTGCTTCGAGCGTCGCCACTCTTCCCGCACCGCGGGGTCCGCGAAATCTTCCGGTTTAGCCGGAATCCCCAGGGCGTATCCGATTCCGAGTAAAACGTGGAGACCTTTGGCTGCATTCCTGGGCTCGAGCGCGAGAACAATATCAATATCGCGGGTCAGGCGAACGAAACCGTGCGCATTGACCGCGACGCCGCCGACGATCAAATATTGGACTTCAGCTTCGTTGAGCGCGCGCACGATCGCTTCGACGCTGCGTACTTCCATCCGGCAATTCTGCCACGCTTTCGCGGCATGCAAAATGGGGTTCGGGACACAGGCATCCAGCCCCGGCGAGAATTATTTCCCCGCGCCCCAACTTTGCGATATAATCAGCGCTCCTGATGAACCCTCCACCCCCGACGCTGACGGCGGCGCCGACGACGTTAGGCCAGCGCGGGAAAAGCCCGCGGCGCCCGCTGTTTTTATGGCTCGGTCTGGGCGCGCTCTGGTTCGTTTGCTGTCGCCATCTCAGCGAAGAATGGCGTTTCAACGAACAATATAGCTACGGGTGGTTCGTTCCCTTTTTCGTCGCCTACCTCCTCTACCTGCGCTGGGAGGATCGGCCGGAGCCAGGTCGCGCGTCCGCAGTGGGCAAGACGGTAACTTTCTTCGCTCTCGCGCTGGCGACGCTAACGCTTTTGCCGTTGCGCGTCTTCGAAATCGGCAGTTCGGATTGGCGGCCGTTGGGCTGGGTGCATGCGTTGGCGATCACGGGGATCACGCTTGGCCTTATCTACCTCGCCGGCGGCGCCCGGTGGCTTCGGCATTTCAGCTTCCCGATTCTATTTTTTCTGACGGCGGTGCCGTGGGTGACGGCGATCGAGGGGCCGGTGACACAAGGTTTGATGCGGATCATCGCGATGATGTCCGCCGAAACCGTCACGCTCTTCGGCGTGCCGGCGGTGGCGCAGGGTAACCTGGTGCAATTACCGAACGGGCTCGTCGGTGTGAACGAGGCCTGCAGCGGCGTCCGTTCCCTGCAAACGTCGATCATGATCGGTCTGCTCTTCGGCGAATTAAAGCGCTTGCGCGTCTGGTCGCGAGTCGTGCTCGTGGCGACGGCGGTCGGGATTGCGCTCTTCGCGAATTTCCTCCGTGTCCTTTTTCTCGTTAGCATGGCTTCCACCCACGACATTTCCGCGGTCGACAAATGGCACGACATCGCCGGTTACGGCATCCTCGCGCTCGTATTCGCCGGGACGATGTTTCTCGCCAGTCGATTCCGCTCGAACGTGATCGACGCTCCGGCCGGTCAGCGATCGCTCCTTTCGTTTTCTCCGTCCCTGCGCACTTTCGCGGTGATCCTTTTGTTGTGGACGATCGCGGTTGAGGTGGGAGCGGAATATTGGTACCGCATCCATGAGCGCAACCTGGTCTCGAGCGCACCGTGGGGAGTGCGCTGGCCGGAAAACGCGCCCGATTATAAGGAGATCAAGATCGACGAACTCTCGCGCGAGCTTTTGCGCTTCGATGAGGGAAAAGAAGTAGCGTGGCGAAGCGGCGATGTCCTGGGCCAGGCGGTGAATTATCTCTTCTTTTTCCGCTGGAATCCGGGCAGCGGCACCATCCTTCGCGCGCGCGCGCATCGGCCTGATATTTGTCTTCCCAGCGCGGGCTGGAAGCAAGTGGGCGCGGACCGGGTGGAAAAGTTTCCGATCGGCGACGGCCGCGACATTTCGTTTCGGCAATTTACTTTTGAAAATACGGGCAACCCGGCGCGTCCGCTGCACGCGTTCGCCTACTATTGTTTGCACGAAGACCAGATTCATCGTGGCGAAGGAAATGTGGAAGATAGCGCAGGACTTTATTCGAACTGGGATTTCGCCGACCGGTGGCGAGTGGTAAAAAGTGGCATCCGCAACCTCGGTCAACAGGTCATGCAGGTCCTCGTTGTGCGACCGGGCCCCGTGCGCGAAAGTGAGCCTTCCCCAGACGATCACTTCCGCGCGGTCCTTCGCCAGGTGATCTCGCCCGGAAAATAATTTCAGCGTTTCAGGTTTTCAGCATTTTATTCCAATGGCTCGCGACGACGAATTCATGCTCAGTTCTGGCGATCGAGATCGGCGGGCGCGGAAACGGAAGAAGCGCATTGTCATCATCGTCGGGATCGCGGCGGTTCTTTTAGTGGCGGCGCTTCTCGCGCGGCCGGTTCGACGTGGCATCCGCGGTTGGCAGGCGCGCCGGCATGCCGCGAAGGCATTTACCTTTCTCGATCAACAGAAATGGACGGAAGCGCGCGATGCGGCTACGGCCGCTTACCAGCTCGCGCCGCGAGAACCGCAGGCGATTCGCGCGGTGGCGCGGCTGCTTTCCAAGGCCGGTCAGGCCGACGCCTTGGAATATTGGAAAAACCTCGCGGACGTTGCGCCGCTGACCCGTGACGATCTCCGCGATGAAACCCGCGTCGCCCTGCACGC
>JBBSEO010000302.1:0-2643 GCA_038239645.1 Chthoniobacterales bacterium
GCCGGTCGTCGCCTGGAGGAGATCGCGCAGGATTTCCCAGTCGTCGCGCGCGTTTCCCGGTGTGCGCAAGGCGCGATTCAGCCGTTGCAACCGGCCGCGGCCATTGATCATCGAGCCGCGTTTCTCGGCGAATGTCGCGCCTGGAAGGATCGCGGTCGCCTGCGCGGTCGCGGCGCTGCGTTGGGTGTGCATGAACACAAAAACGGGAAGTTGTTTCAGCTCGTCACTGGTGAGTCCGAAATCGAGCGGATCTTCCCCCAGCGCGACCAATGCCCGGATGCGCCCGCTCAAAATCCCGTCGCGAAGATATTTCAAGTTCGCGCCCGGCTCAGCTTTCAGGTCAAGAATCATCCGCGCGCCGTTCATGTTGGGATTGCGATCGCGGCTAACGAGAATTTGGTCGCCGTCCCCCTCCCGCGGCACCGTGTCCACGAACGGGACATCGAGTTGATGGGCCAATTGCGCCGCCAGCCACAGCTCCTCATTCGTCATCCGGGCGGAGGCGATGATCGCAATTTGCCAGCCGGAGAAATGTTTTAACTGGAGCGCGGCCTGAGTGATGGTGGTCGGCCAATCTGCCGGCGCGAGTTTGCCCTCGAGGAAAACTTCCGGCTCGAGCAGGCGTTGCGGCGAACTGATGAAATCGAAGTTGAGTCGCCCGTAGTCGCACATCCAGGCGGAATTGACCGCGACGTTTTCCCGCGGCGTCTGCCGGTAGAGAACGTCTTCGCGCGAACCGATGAGGGTGTTGCATCCAGTAGCGCAACTGGTGCAGATGCTTTTGGTTTCCTTCAGGAACCAGACCCGCATCTCAAATCGAAAGTGCGATGAGGTGAGGGCGCCGACCGGGCAAATATCCACGGTATTGAGCGAGTAATTATTCTCGAGCTTCTTCCCTGGATGCGCGGTGAGGACCGTATGGCTGCCGCGATCGACGAAGCCGAGAACGTCGTCCTTCGCGATTTCCTGGCAAAAGCGAATGCAGCGCGAACAAAGAATGCAGCGCTCGTCATCGAGCGTGACGCGCGGTCCCACTTCCACCCGCTTCGGCTTCTTGACTTTGTTCTCGAGAAAACGGGAATCGGCGCGCCCGTACTCGACGCTGAACTCCTGCAGCCGGCACTCGCCGGCCTGGTCGCAGATTGGGCAATCGAGCGGATGATTGATCAGGAGAAATTCCATGACACCGCGGCGACATTCTTCCGCCAGGGGCGAGTTGGTGCGCACGCCCATCCCTTCGGCGACGTCTTGCGCGCAGGAAATCTGCGGGCGCGGCATCCAGTTGATCACTGGTTTGCCGTCTGGACCCAGCTCAGGTTTCCGATCGGGGCCCATCTTCGGCATGCCCATTTCGACCAGGCACATCCGGCAATTGCCGGGCGAACTGAGTTTTGGATGATAACAGTACCGC
Organism: Chthoniobacterales bacterium; assembly: GCA_038239645.1. Taxonomy (GTDB): domain Bacteria; phylum Verrucomicrobiota; class Verrucomicrobiia; order Chthoniobacterales; family UBA10450; genus AV69. The sequence goes on from JBBSEO010000302.1 coordinate 1,412, forward strand.
GGCACATATTCCCCGGCCTGTGCACACGCTTCGATCAGGCGCGTCCCTTTCGGGAACTGGTGCCAGGTGCCGTTAATCTGGACGTTGAAAAGAAGTGGCACCGGGTCAGACATAGTCAGATCGTTCCGGCCGCCCCGGCCTTTTCCCAGCCGGGATCGTGGGCGAGGGGAGTCGTGGGGATTTTTCTCTCGGCGATGAGTTCGCCGGGCGTGAGTTCGGGTGGGAGCGGTGGCGGCGCGGCGTTCTGGGCGTGCGCGGCAAAATCCTCGGGAAATTTCTCGACGAAACTCTGCGTCGGCCAGGCGCACGCTTCCCCGAAGGCGCAGATGGTGCGGCCGGCAATGTTATCGCCGATGGATTTGAGCGTGGCTGGATCCTGGACCACGCCGCCGCCGAGTAGCATCCGGTCGGTGATTTTCTTCATCCAAAGCGAGCCTTCCCGGCAGGGGGTGCATTGCCCGCAGGATTCGTGCGCATAAAATTCGTTAATGTTGTTCAGCGCCCAAACCATGTCTCGTGAATCGTCGAGCACGATCACGCCGCCGGAGCCCGCCATCGAGCCGGCGGCGGCGAGCGAATCGAAGTCGAGCGGAATTTCGTGCAGAGCGACTTCGCGGTCCTTCAGTTTAAATTTTTCATCGGCGCGCAAGACTTTCGCTGAGCTGCCGCCAGGAATCACCGCTTTCAATTGCCGGCCAAATTTCAATCCGCCCGCCAGGTCGTAGATGAGCTGACCCATCGTCACTGCGCCGACTTCGATTTCGTAATAGCCGGGACGCATGACGTCGCCACTGACACAAACAACGCGCGTGCCGGTGTTGTTCGGGCGCCCGATCTTTGCGTACTCCGCGCCGCCAAGCGCGAGGATGTGCTTGATGTGGCAGAGCGTTTCGACGTTGTTCACGATCGTCGGGCACAGGTAGAGGCCGAGGACCGCCGGGAAATAAGGTGGTTTGATCCGCGGGTAGGCGCGCTTGCCTTCGAGCGATTCGATCAGGCCCGTTTCTTCGCCGCAAATGTAAGCGCCTGCGCCGCGATGCAGATAAATCTGGACGTCGAACCTATGGCCGAGAATATTTTTGCCGAGAAATTTCTTCGCGCGCGCTTCCTCGATCGCCCGTGCGAGAATGCGCGCTCCCTCGGGAAACTCGCCGCGGATGTAGATGTAGGCCGCCTTCACCCCGAGCGCGTAGGCCGAAATCAACATCCCCTCGAGCAACTGATGCGGATCC
>JBBSEO010000303.1:0-2635 GCA_038239645.1 Chthoniobacterales bacterium
ATCGCGGAAGTGGTTGTTTTTCCGTGCATCCCGGCGACGACAATTCCGCGCTTGCCCTGCATGATCGCGGCCAGCGCTTCCGCACGACGGACAGCCGGCTTCTTCTCCGCCCGCGCGCTCGCCAGAATTGGATTTTCCTCTCTAATCGCGGATGAATAAACAATCAGCTCCGCCTCCGCGGCATCTTCCGCGCGATGGGAGTGGAAAAATTTCAGGCCGAGGCGCTCCAGTCTTTCCACTTCGAGCGAAGCCGATTTGTCGGAACCACTGACGCGATGGCCGAGCTCAAGGAGCAGCGCCGCGATTCCGCTCATCCCGCTGCCGGCGACGCCGAGCAGATGCACGATGTGATGCTCGCGCGTGAGGAAATGAGCGAGATCGGGAATCATTTCGTGGCGTATCGCTCCATTGTTTCCGCCACCGCCAGCGCCGCTTCCCGGGAGGAAAGGCTCGACGCGTTCTCCGACATTTTTTGCAGGGCTTCCGGGTCATCGAGAAATTCGCAAACCTTGCGCGCGAGTGCGTCATTCGCGATTTCCGATTCCTTCACCATGGCCGCCGCACCCGCCTTCACGAAAACATCGGCGTTGCGCGTCTGATGATCGTCCGAGGCAAACGGAAACGGAATCAGGATTGCGGGTAACGAAAACCAGGCCAGTTCCGCGAGGCTGGCGGCGCCGGAGCGCGCGACGGTAAAATCCGACGCGCTATACAATTCTTCCATCCGATGATGAAACGCGGCAACGAAGGCGCGGAGTCCGCTGCGCTGATAATTGTCGGCCACGAGGCGTTCTTCGCGTCCGCCGGTCAGGTGAATGATCTGCAGTTTGCGCTCCTGCAACACCGGCACCGCTTTGATCATGGCCTGATTGATTCCACTCGCGCCCTGACTGCCGCCCATGACGAGGATGGTCGGGAGATCCGGATCAAGATTCAGGGTGGCGCGTGCGGTCGCGCGATCGATTCGCTGCAAATTATGACGAATCGGCGTGCCCGTGACCTCCGTTTTTACGCGTGGGAAAAACGGGGCGCATTCCTTGAAGCCGAGCAAGACCGCACGGACCGCGCGGGCGGTCAGGCGATTGGCTTTGCCGGGAATGGCGTTCGATTCGTGGATGAAAGTCGGAACGCCGCGCATTTTTCCGGCGAGAACCGGTGCCGTGGAAGTGAAACCACCCATGCCGAGGATGACTTGCGGATTAAATTTGCGATAGATCGCTCGACAACGATTCAGACTTTCGTTGAAGCGACGCGCGAAGCCGAGTACGGCCGGCGAAAACGGCGACGGCATGCCAATGCTGGGCAATTTCTCGTGGGGAATCTCCGGATGTTCCTTCAAAGCGAGCGCGTCGACCTCTTTCTCAGAAACAAAGAGCAGGACCTCGTGCCCCCGGGCGCGTAACACTTCTGCGACCGCTAATCCCGGAAAGAGATGGCCGCCCGTTCCGCCGCAGGCAATGATCGCATTCATAGCCGAGGGGTGGCGCGAGTCTGCATCACCGCGCTGCGCGTGGTGACGGGTTCGAGTTTCGCCTGGCGATAAATGTTCAGCAGAATGCCGACGCCGAAGAGACAGGCCGCGAGGTTTGATCCGCCGTAACTAATGAACGGCAGCGGCAGACCTTTGTTCGGCAGGACCGAGGTGGTGACGCCGATGTTGACCGCGGCCTGAAGCGCGAGCAGCGAAACAATTCCGCAGGCGAGCAAAAGTCCAAAACGATCTTTCGCGTGTAACGCGATCAGCATTCCGGAAACAACGATGACAACAAAGAGAAACACCACGAGCAGACTGATGCGCAGTCCCAGCTCTTCGCCGATCATTGGGAAAATAAAATCGGTGTGCGCGTAGGGAAGGTAAGCCATTTTCTGGCGCCCGTTGCCGAGACCGAGCCCCTCCATGCCGCCGCTGCCCCAGGCGATCAGCGCCTGCATTTGTTGAAGACCGGCATCTTCCTTATGCACTTCCGGATGGAGGAACGCCGTGAGACGCGCCATGCGTTCCGGCAAACAAGTGGCTACGAAAATTAATCCGACCAGGGCTGTCCCCGCGAGACCGCTCAGCACAATCCAGTTCGTGCCGGCCACGAACATGATCACGAACATGGTCGCGCCGATGAGGGCAGTGGTGCCGAGATCAACTTCAGTGACGATGAGCGCGAGCAACATGCTCACGACCGCGAGCGGAAGAGCGAAGCCATAAATGACGTTGCTGCTGCGCTTCTCGTAGCGCGAAAACCACCACGCCAGGAAAAAGACCGAGGCCACTTTGGCGATTTCCGAGGGTTGGAAAGTGAATGGGCCGACGCCGACCCAGCGCCGCGAACCGTTAATGCGCAGGCCAAGATGGGGCACGAAACAGAGCGCGAGGGCGCCGAGGGCGAGGGCGAACCAAATCCACCAGGTGCGTTGCCAGAAATGATAATCGAACACCGCCGCAACCGTGCAGACGAACAATCCGACCCCCAGCCACATCGCCTGGCGCTTGACGAAAAAATAAACGTCGCCATGCGCATCCCGCGCAAAGGCGCTGGTGCTGAAAAGCATCACGATGCCGATGACCAGCATTCCCAGGACGGCGAGAAAAAGAAGATGGGCGCTTTTCCGATGCATCAGTTCTTTTTCTTCTTCGCCGGAA
>JBBSEO010000304.1:0-2603 GCA_038239645.1 Chthoniobacterales bacterium
CATGAGCAACACGACGGAAAGCTTGCGCCGCAAAATCGCCAGCGCGGGCGATCTGCAATCTGTCGTCCGCACGATGAGGGCCGTAGCCGCGTCGAGCATCGGGCAATACGAGAAATCGGTGCAGTCGTTAGGTGATTATTATCACACCATCGAGCTCGGCTTGAGCGTCTGCTTTCGCGCCGCTGGCACGGCCGCATCGGAAAAACCGAAGGCCGCCAGTTCGACCGGCGCGATCGTCTTCGGTTCGGACCAGGGCTTGGTCGGCCAGTTCAACGATGTCGTGACCGATTTCGCCGTGAAAACCTTGGTCGGCCTAACGAACAAGGCCCAGGTCTGGGCTGTCGGCGAGCGCGTCCGGTCGCGCCTGCAGGATGCCGGCTTGCAACCGATCGGAACCTTTGCGGTTCCGAATTCCGTTAAAGCCATCCCGCCGCTCATCGGACAAATGCTCATCGAGCACGAGAAGCATCACGGTCGAAACGAAGTCACCGAACTCCACCTCTTCTACAACCGGCCCACTTCCGGCGCGGGCTACGATCCTGTAACCCAGCGGCTGCTCCCGTTGGATGAAACCTGGCGGCGCCAACTGGTCGCGCTGCCCTGGCCAACGAAGAATCTGCCCGAGGTTCTCGGCGACGAAACGGAAACCCTGCGCGCGCTCATCCGCGAATATCTCTTCGTCTCCCTTTTCCGCGCCTGCGCCGAATCGCTCGCGAGCGAAAACGCCAGCCGCCTCGCCGCGATGCAGCGCGCCGATAAAAACATCGACGAACTCCTGGTCAATCTCCAAGGCAGCTTCAATCGCCTCCGCCAAAGCAGTATCGATGAAGAACTCTTCGACGTGATCTCCGGCTTCGACGCGTTGTCGCATGCGAGCACCAAAGTCGCGCGGCACTCACCGGCATGAACGAATACACCTGTCAGATGCATCCGGCGTCGTTGCCGACAAACCCGGCGACTGCCCGAAATGCGGCCAGGATGGCCGCGCCGATTAGGATGATGATGATCGGACTCTTGAACTGGCCGAGCAGCAGACTAAAGACCGCCGCACCGCGGGTAGCCTTGAGTTCATTTGCGCCAAACCTAGTGAGCCGATTGCGAGCTTCCTCCGTCGTCAGACCGGCGATCGATGTGCCCAGACTCTGAAACATCGCTTCGCTGGAAGCAGCCGTATTTCGTCCAATGTGCGAGCCTCGGCACGTTGCGCATTCATCAACGGCAACCTCTCACGCTACCGATGCGTTAGACAGCGAGGTCGATATGGAATGAGCTGCAATCGGTCAGCCGTATGGCGCCTTTCGGGGAGTACGAAGAGCTGGCGAGCCTCGCTTGAAACGTTCTTGTTTGAGCTTCCGGCGAAAGACGGTTTTCCTCTTCAGATGCAGAACCGCAAGCGCTCGATGCAGCTATTCTGCGCGGAGCCTTTTCGGATCTTCTTTCCTGCCGGCATCGTGCTCGGAATTGCCGGTGTGTCGCTCTGGCTTCTCTACTACAGCGATTGCCTAACGAATTATCCCGGCACAGCACACGCGCGGCTGATGATCGAAGGGTTCATGGCTTCGTTCATCATTGGTTTTTTAGGAACAGCGGGACCACGGATCACCTCGACGCCTCCGTTTTCACGAGCGGAATTGCTCGCGCTGCTCGGTCTGAACTTGTTAGCGGCGGGCGTGCACTTCGGCGGCTGGCATCGAGGTGGCGATGCGCTTTTTGCTCTGTGCCTGATCACTTTTCTCTACGCGATCGGAAAGCGTTTTATCCGACGTGAGGATTCGCCGCCGCCAAATTTCGCTCTTGTTGCTCTCGGCCTCTTGAATGGAATTATCGGCGCGGTGCTGGTCGCGGTCTTCGACGACGCGGTTTACTCCGTGCCGTATCGTTTTGGCGCGTTGCTGCTCGAGCAAGGCTTCGTGTTACTTCCGATTTTGGGTGTCGCGCCATTTTTGCTGCCGCGTCTCCTCGACATCCCGAGAAGCGACGAACTGCCAAAGTCGCGTACGCTGCCGCGAGGTTGGATGCCTCGTGCGGTTTTCGCGGCAGCAGTGGGCCTAGCGATCAACGGAAGCTTCGTTCTTGAGACGTTTGGTTCGACAACTGTCGCGGCCTGGCTTCGAGTTGCCGCCGTTGTGCTTTATCTTGCCACCAGCGTACCACGGCGCGGTCGCAGCTTTCTCGGCGATTGCCTGCGTCTCGGAGTCGTCGCGCTCGCGCTCGGCCTCGTCGCGGAAGCGCTGTGGCCACAGTATCGAATCGGCGCTCTCCACATCGTATTCATCACCGGTTTCAGCTTCATCGTGCTGACAGTCGCGATTCGTGTTGTGTTCGGACACAGCGGCAACGCTCACTTATTCCAGAAGCGGCTCCCGTTCTTCATCATCGTAGCGATGCTGCTTTTCCTTGCGATGCTCTCCCGCTACGTCGCCGATCTAGCCGCGAATGCCCGCAGCATTCACCTGGTCGCAGCCGCTAGCTTCTGGATCGCCTCCGCCTGCGTCTGGACGGTCAAGGTGCTTCCGAAGATCAGGTTTGCCGAGAGCGAGGATTCCACCGCGAATCCAGGGAGCGGATGATCGTCGCGCCGCGCGAACTAGGATTTAATCTCG
>JBBSEO010000305.1:0-2593 GCA_038239645.1 Chthoniobacterales bacterium
CGAGCGCGAAAGGAAGGAGGAAGAGGGTAATTTTTTTCATGTGATTTTAATCGGCGACTTTTCTTTCGGAATCAGAACCAGGCATGCGTCTGACCGATCCTATGTCGGCAAGTCGGGCAAAATATGCCAATTTGCGCAGATATTCCACCTTCATCAACCTCACTTCGTCCGCGGGATTTCAGAGTCTTGCTGCGACGAAGAAGCGGCCGGATCTATCTGGTGCCGAGCGAACTTCCGCGCGCTCTCCGCGCTTCGTATTTGTCCACCGTTTGCCAATGCTGCTGACGAACTTTAAAAAAGGGAAATGAAACGACCGTTTTCGCCGTCGCCCTGCTGCGGCGGAGCAGACGATTGTCGCCCGTCGCCGGCTCCAGTTGGTAAGTGAAACGAAACGTCGTCACGCGCGCGACGATCCAGAAGAGAGAGCAGGGCGCGAGTAACGATCCTTCCGCTTTCAAGACCGTGAAATCCCGTTGGCTGACCCACATCTGTCCCGCCAGCAGGCCAAAGAATCTTTCTTCGCGGGTGCTCGTGTTCTGTTTCGCCTTTGGAGCGAACGAGAGCACATAGGCCGTTTCGCCGGCCGTCATTCCATCCGCCAGCCGAATCCAATTGTAGCGGTTTCGCAGATTGTATTTTCGCACGGCCTCAACCGCAGATTCGACCTGATTCTCTTCTTTCTTTTTGGGCGCCGGCGCTTTTGCGACCCTCCCCGTTTCAGATTCTTCCGTGCCGGCCTCAAAGAAGGAAATTTTTCCTTCCACCTGTTTGCTCGTGTATTCGAGCGGCCCCGAATCCCCCGGGCGCACGATCGATTGCCAGCGCCCTTGCGCGACGATTTTTCCCGATGAGTCCACCTGCTGCGTGGTCAGGGTCTGGCAGTACTGCCACTTCTCGAGGGCTTCGCGGTTTGCCTCAAATCTCGCCAGGGCCGAATCGAAAATTTCCAGCGCGGAAAGCTTCTCGGAATCTTCCGCACGCGCGACTTCGGTCGCCAGGCTGAGCCCCGCGGCGGTGACGACAGCGATCCGGGCGACGCGGGCGAAGTTTATCATGATATGCGATCGCCGTCCGAATGGCAGGCGACGACAGTGTGCGTGGCCAATTCTTCTGCGCAAGCCGAAGAGCGTGCGAACATCCGCCACCGTATTCCGGCCGGGAAGAAAAATAGCGAGACGCGAGGTGTAACGAGAATTAGGCAACGCCTGGCAGATGTCGCCGGCGGCACAGCCAGCCGTCCCCTCAAAACGGAAAGCGAACGCGTCAGCCCCGTAGCCGTCTCGGAACGGGTCCGCGGTCTCGCTCGTTGGCACGAGATCGAATCCGAGTTGTCCTTACAGGTTCCAACCCGCCGCACCAAAGAAAAAAGAGTGACAGGCTTTGTGTATTATTATGCAATGCAAACCGATCCCATGGAAGAAGGCGGCCGAATCACCAGTGAAGAGAAGGCGACACTCAGTACGTACGTTGGCATCATCGTCCTGACCGTGCTGGTCGCCGTCGGCATTTACGTTTTCATTTTGTCACGCGCGAGGCACCACGAGGTCACCGGCTTCGACCCGAATCGACCGGTGCCGAGTGACGGGGAACTGCAAACTCGCCTGAAGACCGAGGAATATTTCGTCGTGCGCGAAGGCGGCACCCAGAATCCGTTCGAGAACGAATTCTGGAACAACGATCGAGCGGGCCTCTACGTCGATGTCATTACCGGCGAACCGCTTTTTACCTCGGTCGACAAATACGATTCGGCCAGCGGAGTGCTCACCTTTACCAAACCGATCTCGAAGGACCTGCTGGTGGAGAAGCTGGATACTTCACACGATATGCAGCGCACCGAAGTCGTGGCGAAACGAAGTAACGCGCACCTCGGCCACCTTTTCCCCGATCCGAACTCGCCCACGGGCCAGCGTTACTCACTTAATTCCGCGGCGTTTCATTTTGTTCCGGTGGAACGGATCGCCGAAGACGGATATCGCACCTTTTTGCCTCTCTTGGAAAAGAAGTAGCGAGCAACGAAACGTTGGTTGCGCTGTGGCTTTCTCCGGGACGGTCGCGAACTGATGATCTTTCATAGGCCGCGCGCTCCCCGCATCCGTCGTAAGTTCCGTCATGTCCGCGAATAGAGCGAAACGGAACGCGGCTGAGCGGCAATTCGTCCTGCAAAAAGTGCAGCCAGCATTGCTCGGTCTCATGGACGGTTCGGTCTCTGGCTGGGAAAGATCGGTGCTGGTTAGCTGCATCCGGAATCACCTAGAGTAGGCGGATGAGGTTTCTCGCGCTCTTGCTCGCTGCCGTTTTGTGCCTCGGCGCACGCACCGAATTGGCGGCGGAGCCGGCGCCGCCCGCGGCTGAAGCTGAAGCGCCCGCGGGCATGGAAATGTTTTACTTCGTCATGCTTATTCGCAGGCCGAAATGGACGGCGAAAGAAACCGAAGCGACCAGGAAAATCCAGGACGCGCACATGGCGAACATGGTCACGCTGCACGACGAAGGAAAACTAATCCTGGCCGGTCCGTTTGCCGACGAAGGGAAATGGCGTGGTTTGTTTTTACTCCGGGCGGATTCGGCCGCGGAAGCGAAAGCGATGGTCGAC
>JBBSEO010000306.1:0-2576 GCA_038239645.1 Chthoniobacterales bacterium
CGGCTGCGCGCCTTCGCGTATTCTTTTTGCCGAAAGGGAATGTCCGCGAGGTTGAATTGCGCCTCGCGGAAATTCTTATCGGCTTTCAGCGCCTTGTTGAAAAACTCCTCGGCTTCGGAATATTTTTTCTCCTCGAGCGCGATTTCTCCGCGCAAATTCAGGGTCGCAGACTTATTCGGCTCCGCCGCGTCCGCCTCGGCGGCGAGGGCCGCCGCACCCTCAAAATTCCGCTGCTCGTAGGCCATCTGCGCCTGCTCGAATTTCGTCCGGACAGCCTCTCCCTTTCGCGCCACTCGTTCTTCGGGCGAGAGGAGCTGCAGGGCTGCGCGTTGTTGACCGGGCTGGCGCTGCAGCCAGCCGATCTCGAAGAGCGATTCGGCGAAGAGCTTGTTTAATTCCGGCGAGAAATTCTTCTCCGCCGTCGCCATCCAGCTCCTGGCGTCCTCGATCTTTTGATGTTGCAACGCGATGGCCGTGTTCGCGTATTGCACCGCCGGCGTCTCCGAAGAAACCTCGAATTTGGCCAGAAGCGAATCGACCATCTTGTCGTTCCCTTCCATCAGGTAGGTGAGCAAGACCTTGTAGCGAATGAGTTGGGTCGCTTCGCCCTTAAGCTCGTCCGCGTTACTCGCGAGCAGCTCCTCGAAACGTTTGCGCGCCTCCGCCCAATCCTTTTTTAGAAATGGAATTTCCGCGAGGTTGAATCGGGCATTCCAGAATTTGCCATCGAGTCGCAATGCCTCGGACAATGCCGCTTCCGCTTTGTCGTAGGAGCCCTGCCGCATCAAAATGACGCCGCGCAAATTTTGCGACTCCGCCAGGTCTGGCTTGCGCGCGTCGATGGCATCGAGCTGTTTCAGCGCCTCGTCATACTTTGTCGCATCGAAGGCCTGGTAGGCCTTCTCATACATCGCCTCGAGTTCTGCCTTGGAGGGGGCAACGTCGGTCGCCGCGATCGTGCTCAAAACGAGCAAGCCAAAAAGAGTCAGGCGTCCGATCTTCATCCTAGTTAAATGAAACCGTCGCCGGGGTGCACTGACAAGTTAATTCTCCAGATTTGCCACTAAACGCAGCCCTTCCAGCGTGAGGTTTGGTCGGACCGCATTCACCTCGGGGAGCCTCCGCGCCAGCAATTGGGCGTAACCTCCCGTCGCCACAATGTGCACCCGCTGACGCCGGAATTTTTCCGCGACGATCCGGCGCAGGATTTCCCGGACCAACCCGCGATAGCCGATGATCGCCCCCGCCAGCATCGCTTCCCTGGTCGAACGCCCAACCGCGCGCGGCGCTTCCGCCAGTGAAATGCGCGGAAGAAGCGCCGTTCGATCGTAGAGGAAATTTGTCATCGCCTCGAGCCCGGGCGCGATCACGCCGCCGATGTAGGCGCGCTCGCGGGAAACAATGTCGAAAGTCACCGCCGTGCCGAAATCGATCACAATCGCCGGCGTTCCGAACAACGCGGTCACCGCGGCAGCGTTAGCCAGGCGGTCGGCTCCAATCGTCATCGGACGTGGATAATCAATCCGCACATTCAACTTTGTTCGCGCAGTCAGCCAAAGCACCGGGCGTTTTCCTGCAGCTGCCGCGATCGTCCGATTTTTTTTCGGCACGACCGAAGAAACGACAATTTTTTGCACGTTGCGTCGTCGAAGCAGGCCGGACAGGAAAGCGCGGTTGAGGGAAGGAGTGGGCCAGGAACGCGCCCGTTCAACGCGCGCACGGGAAGCGAAAGCGACCTTGGTGAACGAATTGCTCACGTCGATCAACAAATAATCCGTGCTCGCCTTAGCCACGATTCCTCCCCGGCTTGCGGCGGTAGAATGGTGCGCGTAGCCTCGCGCTGTGCTCGTTCATCGCCCTCGCCGTTTACGCCGCACGCCCTCGATTCGCAATCTCATTCGCGAAACGACGCTGCATCGCCACGATTTCGTCCTGCCCCTGTTCATTAGCGAGAAGATCGAAACGGGGCGCGAAATCACGAGTATGCCGGGCGTCCGCCAACACGCGCTCAGTGAAATCGGCGAAGTCGCGCGCAAGGCGGAAGGCGAGGGCTTGCCGGCGGTCCTTCTCTTCGGGATTCCGAAAGCGAAAGACGCTGGCGCCAGCGGCGCCTTCGCCGAGAACGGCGTGGTCCAGCAGGCTGTCCGCGCAATTAAGAAATCGGCCCCCACCCTCACGATTCTAACGGATGTTTGTCTCTGCGAATACACCGACCACGGACATTGCGGCGTGACCAAACGCGAGGGCGAACATTTTTCCGTCCTGAACGACGAGAGCGTTGAAATTATCGCCCGAACCGCGGTCTCGCATGCGGTAGCCGGGGCAGACATGGTTGCGCCCAGCGACATGATGGATGGGCGCATCGGCGCCGTCCGAAAGGCGCTGGATAACGCGGGATTCAGCGACACCGGCATCGTCAGCTACGCGGCGAAATTTGCTTCCGTTTTTTACGGCCCCTTTCGCGACGCCGCCGAAAGTCCGCCGCAATTTGGCGACCGCCGTTCCTACCAGATGGATCCGGCCAACGCCGAGGAAGCGTTGCGCGAAGTAGCGCTCGATCTCGAAGAAGGCGCGGA
>JBBSEO010000307.1:0-2567 GCA_038239645.1 Chthoniobacterales bacterium
CTTGTCTTCGAGTGAAACCTTTCCTTCTTCCGCCAGGAGTAAAATCGCGGCGGCGGTGAACTGTTTGCTGATCGAGCCGATGCTGTAGCGCATCGTCTTTTCCGCGGGTCGTTTCGGATCGACCTGCGCGAAGCCATAGGCATTCGCGTAAACAAGTTTTCCGTCCTGCACCACGGCGATCGACGCGCTGGGAGCTTCGCTCTTTGCCAACTGCGCCATCACTGCCTCATCGACGTTTTTGTTCGATTCCGTCGTTTGCGCGGAAAGAGGGACGGCCAGACTCGCAACCGCCGCCAAGAAAAGGAATGAAGATCGCATCTCGTCAGCCTGAAGTTGGAGACAAATCAAGGCGAGACAAAGGAATGCAACTAGGCGGACTTTGTAATGTCTTGGAACCGCGCATACATCTCGTGATAGATGCGTTCGACCGCCGCGGCCGGATCTTCCAGCATCATGCTTTCCTTTATCTTGCTGGCGTAAATCGGAAACGAAAAGGGCGAGATCACGGCAAGTTCGCGCAGGTCCCACGCGAAATGCTCCACGCTTTGCAGAAACGCATTCGCCTCGTCGGCATCGAGAAAAATGTGCGTTGCCTGCCGATACGCTTCTTCGAGCAGTGGGTGATCCGGTTCGTGTTGCTCGAGCACGCGAAAGATTACTTCCGTGCTCCAATTTAACTGGCGCTTCTTTCGATCCTGCCCGGGATATTTGCGCGGCACCATCAATCCGGTTTGCGCGACGCCGCGAAATTGCCACTTCACCAGCTCCGAGCCGTGCAACGCGGCGTGCAGATCCTCTTCCGCGCCTTCACGTTCAAAACAAAGCCGCCAATCTTCCAAGGTGAGTTCCTGGAACGGTCGCAACGTAAGCAGAAAACCATAATCATCGATTGTCACCAGCGCATTCCCCCCAATCCGATTCTTCACTCGCCACGCCACGATCCGCGACAGCGCATCGTTCGCGCTGCGTCCGATGAGTGCGTGAAAAAAGTAATGCGAAAACTCTTCGTCGCGGTAGAGCTCGATCAACATGCGCTCGCCCGTCGGCACGTCCGAGACCAGTAGTTGCGCCCGGAATTGCTCAACAATCGCCTGCGCATTCGCGAGCGAGATTTGATAATTCTCGACCAGCCATTCGAGAACCGGCACGTCTTCCGCGCGGGCGCGCAGACGTTGCGCGAGGGCCGCGCGCAATTCCCGCACCGCCCGCGCAAGGCCGGAGGTCAGCGGCATTTTCGCCGCGTTCCAGCGCGGGATCGTCGGCAGTTGCCCGTCGGCGCTTTCGACGAACGCTTCCTGCACGCCCGTTTCCAGAAGGCGCAGCACGCGCCCGCCCAGGACGAAAAGGTCGCCAATTTGAACCTGCTTAATGAACGCCTCCTCCACGGAACCGAGGCGGCGCCGGCGGAGAATCACGTCGATATGTCCCTCGGAAACAATCGTCCCGATGTTGACCAGGAACTCTCGCGCGACTTTGGGGGACGCGAGCGAGACGAGGCCGTCCGCGTCGACGATAATCTTCCCGAAAACACCGGCGTATTGCCGGGCGAGGGCTTCACCGCCGCCTTCGAGGTAACGGAGCACACGATCGAACTCATCGCGGGTCAGCTCCCGAAACGGCAGCGCGCGCACGATCAATTTATAAATATCGTTAGCGGCGCTCGGTCGGAGCGCGGCCAGGCCGACAATGTGTTGCGCCAGGACGTCGAACGGTTTTTCCAGAATTTTGATCGGATCCAGCGCGCGTTCCCGCGCCAGTTTGGCGGTCGTCGTTGCTTCGACCAGATCGTTGATGTTCGTCGCCACGAGAATGCCGTGACTGCTTCGGTTGATCGAATGACCTGAACGACCGATCCGCTGGATCGCGCGAGATACCCCTTTCGGCGTCGCGACCATCACCACCAGGTCGACGGCGCCGATGTCGATGCCGAGTTCCAGACTGGTCGAGCAAACCACGGCGCGCAGTTCGCCATTCTTCAGCCGATCCTCAACCTCCAACCGGACACTCCGATCCAGCGACGCGTGATGCGTCTCAATCTTGTCCGCCAGTTCCGGCAGCAATTCCTTCAGGCGCAGCCCGAGCTGCTCCGCCGCCGAGCGGACATTCGTGAAAACGATGACCGATTCCTTGGCCCGGATCAGCTGCGCCAGTTCCTGATACAAGCGCGCGCCGGTGTGGCCCGCCGGCGGATACGGGTTTCGGCGGATGGGCGAAAAGACTTCGACGATCTGTTCCTTTTCGATTCGCGCTTCGGCAACGCGACAAGGCCGGTCCACGCCGACAAGAAAGCGTGCGAGCAGATCCACCGGCGCGGCCGTGGCCGAGAGACCGATACGACAAATCGACGAAACTGTAGGGCAAGCGCGTCGCTTGCCGGAGCGAAAATCGGCAAGCGACGCGCTTGCCCTACAGTCCTCCAGGCGCTCCAAGGAAACGCTGAGATCAACCCCGCGCTTGTTGCCGGCGAAGGAGTGCAACTCGTCGACAATGACAAACTTCGTCTCCGCCAGATGTCGCGCATAATTTTCCTGCGCGAGGAGTACGGCGAGCGATTCCGGCGTTGTCAC
>JBBSEO010000308.1:0-2562 GCA_038239645.1 Chthoniobacterales bacterium
CGCGACGGCTTCGATCAGTGGGACAAACGAGTCATCGAAACCTTGATCTATAAATTTGGGGGCGGGCCGGTCGGTCTGAGTTCGCTCGCGGTGGCCGTCGGCGAGGAAGCGGGCACGTTGGAGGAAGTGAACGAACCGTACTTAATCATGGAAGGTTACATCAAGCGCACGGCGCAGGGTCGGGTCGCGCTGCCGAATGCATATCGGAAGCTGGGCTTGAAAGTGCCCGACAGAAACCAGGGCGAATTGCTGTAAGGTCACTGTAGGCCGTCTCGGTGAGACGGCGTTGCCGCTTGGCGTCTGACCCAGACGCCCTACAATGCGGCGTGGACGAAGATTTCTTCGAGGCGGCGGCGGCGAAAGTCCTGAGCGTTGGCGAGCTAACGAGAAACATACGCGGACTGCTTGAGGCGCGTTACCGGGCCGTCTGGGTGCAGGGCGAAATTTCGAACTGTAAGAAATACGCCTCCGGTCATCAGTATTTCACCTTAAAAGACCGGCGCGCGGCCATCTCCTGCGTGATTTTTCGCAGCGCGGCCATCGCCACGCCGTTAGCGGACGGCGCGCAGGTGCAGATTTTCGGCAGCGTCACCGTATTCGAGGCGCGCGGCCAGTATCAGCTCAACGTTGAAATTGTGCAGCCGCGCGGACTCGGGTTGCTCCAGGCGAAATTCGAAGCGCTGAAACGCAAGCTCGAGGCCGAGGGATTGTTTGCGGCTGAGCGAAAGAAAGCGCTGCCAAAATTTCCGCGACGCATTGGGATCGTGACGTCGCCGAGCGGCGCGGTCATTCGCGACATGTTGAACGTGCTCGCGCGTCGTGCGCCCGGTCTTGCAATTTTAGTGAATCCCGTCCGCGTGCAGGGAACCGGCGCCGCCACAGAAATAGCCGCCGCCATCCACGAATTGAATCTCCACTCGCTCGATCTCATTGTCGTCGCGCGCGGTGGCGGCAGCATCGAAGATTTGTGGGAGTTCAACGAAGAAATTGTCGCCCGCGCGATCGCGGCCAGTGCGCTCCCAGTGGTTTCGGCGGTGGGCCACGAAATTGATTTCACCATCGCCGATTTTGTGGCCGATCTGCGCGCCCCGACCCCGAGCGCGGCGGCAGAATTGATTGTGCCGGATGCGGCGGAACTGACGCGCCGTTTGGCGGAATTGAACAACTCTCTTCAACGCAGTCTTCGTAATTTTTTGGCCGAGAATCGCGCCCGCCTGCGCAACGCCTCCGAACGCGCGCTCGCCCGCGAACTGGTGAACCGGATCAACGGAGCGAAACAGGAGATCGACTGGTTGCGCGAGAACCTCGTGCGCACCCTTTGGAAAGCGCAGCAAAGTGCACGGCAGCGGTTCCTGCAGACCGCAGGCGCGCTGCGTGTCCACACTCCCCGGCATGAGATTGAACACATCCGCGGGGAGTTCGCGCAGATCGAGCGACGCCTCGCCGAATCCGGTGCGCGACGCCTGGCGACCGCGCGCGAAGGGATTCGCCATTACGAAAAAATCCTGGGCGCACTCGCTCCCGCCGCGACGCTCCGTCGTGGGTTTAGCATTACGCGGAATGCGGAGGGTAAGGTTTTGCGTTCCGTAGAGGAGGCGGGGGCGCCGGGCACGCGTCTGTTAACGCAGCTGTCCGACGGCGAGTTGCTTTCGGAAACCGTTTTTGCCCCGGTTCGATCCCCCCGGAGCTAAAGAATTCGGCAAAAAACGGCCTGACCGATCCCCTCGTCACTGCTGCCCGAAGCCAGGTGAGCGCTCCCGAGCCGGCCGGGGGGACGCACCGATTCTCGGGAAGGCTGACGGACCGCTCGCGAGTGTTCCCCGGCAGTTGGAGAGAACTCCTCCGCGATCGGTCAGCGCTTCGCAGTGACTGGGCAGGAGCGTTTCTACAAAGAAAACGGCGGCTGGAACACCCAGCCGCCGTTTCACTAAATGGATCCGATCGTCAGATTGTGATTAAGTGTTCGGGATGAGGTTCGCAGCGGCCTCGGCGGTGACAGTGCCGTCCGCGTCGCCCGTCTGTTTTCCGGTGACCGTTTGAAACGTGGTCGCCGAGGTCGATTGAGCGGCGGTCACGTTATTCTTGCGAAGGATGCTCGCATCGCCGCCCTTCCGCTGGACGATGAAACCCTTGTCACCATACGGATTCAGAGTGGGATCAACTTTATTGTTGTACGTGTAGTTATTGGTCTCGAGGAAGATAGTCCCAGAGGAATCCGATTCCGTCACTCGGAAGAATTTGAAAGCAGGCGTACCCGTAACCGTGTTGATCGTGGTTACTGCTGGATTGCCCGCCGTCGTCGCGTTCACCGTGCACGTCGCTCCCGGCGCATTCAAAAGCTTCTGAACGTCGCCAACCTTGAGATAGTCATTCTGGACCAACTTGGTGAGATACTGAGACAGCGTGATCGTAGTATTCGCGTCATTTCCCGGCCAGGTTAGGTTCGGGTCGGAATTGGCTGCGCCATCCAACGCCATCTGCTGAGCAGCGAGATAAAGCTGGCGACCGTTATTCATCGTGCCGGTCATCTGGCCTTTCGTCAGCGCGCTGGTGAGAGCGGGC
>JBBSEO010000309.1:0-2553 GCA_038239645.1 Chthoniobacterales bacterium
ACGCTGTTCGAAAAACGCTTGCGATAAACATCGGTCAGTTCCGGATTCGCCAGGGCGTCGATCTTGTTGAAAACCATCAGCGTCTGTTTGCCGGAAGCGCCCAGTTCTTTCACCACTTCATCAACAGCGGCGATATTTTCGTCGACGCGCGCATGACTGAGATCGACGACGTGAATCAAGACGTCCGCTTCGCCCACTTCCTCGAGCGTGGCCTTGAACGATTCGATGAGAGTGTGCGGCAGTTTGCGCAAAAATCCCACGGTGTCGGTCAGGAGAACGCGTTGCTTGTTCGGCAGGGTGAAGCTGCGCGTCGTGGGATCGAGCGTGGCGAAGAGTTTGTCGGCGGCGAGCACGTCCGCGCCGGTCATTAGATTTAACAAAGTCGATTTGCCTGCGTTCGTGTAGCCGACCACGGCCGCGACCGGCCATTGATGACGCCTCCGTCCCTGACGCTGCACATTGCGAACTCGGCGCACACCTTCCAGCTCGCGCTCGAGGCGCGCGATCCGTTCCTGCACCCGGCGCCGATCGACTTCGAGCTGAGTTTCGCCCGGGCCGCGGGTGCCGATGCCGCCGGCTTGCCGCGACAGGTGAGTCCACAAACGCGTGAGGCGCGGCAGAAGATATTGTAATTGCGCCAGCTCGATCTGGAGTCGCCCTTCGCGGCTGCGCGCGCGCTGCGCAAAAATATCGAGAATGAGCTGGGTGCGATCCAGGACCTTGCGCGCAAGGAGCGTTTCCAGGTTGCGGCCCTGCGCCGGCGAAAGCTCGTCGTTGAAAATCACCGACGTGACCTGCTGCCGCTGAAACGATTCCTTGATCTGCTCGACCTTCCCTTTGCCGATGTAAAATGGCGCAGTCGGTTTGGACAATTTTTGCGTGACGGTATCCACCACTTCCGCGCCGGCCGAGTTCGCCAGTTCGCGCAATTCATCCATGGCATCGCGCAGATCCCACTTCGTCACGCCGTCCTTTTCGAGCCCGATGAGGAGCGCGCGTTCCGTGCGTTTTTTGGGCGCGATGTCGATCATTCGGGCGCGATCATGGTTGCGATCGCGCTCAGCGCTCTCTCCGGTGACAAGACGGTCAAATTCAGCGCCGGAAAACTAGTTTGGTGCCGGAACCAGGTCAACTGGCGCTTCGCGTATTGCCGCGTCGCCTGTTGAATCTTCGCGATGCATTCATGCCGCGGCAGTCGGCCGGCGAGGAGTTCGCGGATTTCACGCAAGCCGAGCGCTTTTTCCGCGGTCGGTCCAGTTTCGGTTAAGGCGTGCACTTCTGCTTCGACGCCATGCCGGAACATTTCTTCGACCCGCGAATTGATTCGCGCATAAAGATCCTCGCGCTCACGAGTCAGGAAAACCCCGCGCATTTCCGTTTGTCGCGGCGGTCGGCGCTCACCGCTTTTTCCGGCGGCGAGGATTTCCAGCGCGCGCATGATTCGCCGCGGATTTCCCGGGTCCGTTTCCGCCGCGACCCGCGCGTCCGCTTTTCGTAAGCGCGCAGCTAATTTCTCGGTCGAAAGATTCGCCAGTTCGTCGCGCAGCTTTGCATTCGGGGGCACATCAAAATCAAAGCCTTCGCTCAAGGCGCGCAGGTAAAGTCCGCTGCCACTGACAACGATCGCGTGCTTGTTCCGCGCGGCGATTTCGCCCAAGACGGGAAGAGCGAGCTGGCGAAATCGCGCGGCCGAAAGATTTTCCGAAAGCGCGACCGATCCGAGGAGATGGTGACGCACCCTCGTGCGCAACTCCGGCCCCGGCTTCGCCGTGAGCAAATCCAGTCCGCGATAGAGCTGGAACGCGTCGGCGTTGACGATTTCGCCGCCGATCGTTTCGGCGAGCTCCAGCGCGAGGCCCGATTTCCCGACCGCTGTCGGTCCCACGATAAGGAAGTTCACAAAAAGAAACCGGGAGACCTCACGATCTCCCGGTTACAAATTCCGAACGACCAACGTGCTTAGCCGCGAACGTGATCGCTCGATTTCGCGCCGCTGACCACGAGCTTACGCCCGAGGAATTCCTTGTCGTGCAATTCATCGACCGCCCGCTTGGCTTCTTCCACCGTCAGCATTTCGACGAAGGCAAAACCTTTCGAGCGCTGATTATGTTTGTAGCTCACGATCTCTGCGTTTTGGACCTGGCCGACGCCGTTGAAGAGATCGAAGAGATCGCTCTCGGTCGCATCGAAGGAGAGATTGCCGACGTAAAGCCGCGGCGTCGTGACTTCGATTTCGAGGGGTTTGCGCGGGGTACGAGCCTCGGACGATTGTTCGCGCTCCCGGCGAGCTGCGGGGGTGTGACCGTTGCGGGCGGAAGAAACTGCGGTTTCCTGGTGCGCGCTTTTGCCGTTGCTGCTGCTGCTAAAGAACGACGTAATTGCCGCCCATAATCCTGTTTTCTTCTTGGGCGTAGACGGAGTCTGTTCGTGCGAGCGCGCCCGCGCTTCGCCATTTCTGCGACGGGAGCGCCCGCGCCCACCACGGCGCGAATTCCTCCCGGAATTTTGAGATGTCATGATTGGTTTTTGTGAATGACGTTGCTTGGTTCGAGC
>JBBSEO010000310.1:0-2548 GCA_038239645.1 Chthoniobacterales bacterium
CCGGGTCGCGCCTTCGACATTATCTCGAGAACGCATGGTCTTTCCGTCGACGAATCGTTAAAGATGGAAGTCGACGCCATCAGCGAACTCGGCGCCACCGACGCGACGCAGAATTTGATCCGGAATTTTTTCCTCGCGGACAAATATCGCAAGGGCAGTTCGAAATCCCCCGCCGAGAAAATCGCGCACGCGGCCGTTATCGGCGCGGGCGTGATGGGCTCAGGCATCGCGCAATGGCTCAGCTCGCGCGGCGTCTCCGTCATTCTGCGCGACGTTAATGCCGACGCGATCAATCGCGGACTCGCCAATATCGAGAAGACCTACGGCGACGCGGTGAAGCGCGGATTGATGTCGGACGCCAGGGCGAAGGAAGGGCGCGCGCGCGTGGTTTGTTCCACCGGCACGGACACGATGCGCGACGTTGAAATCGTGATCGAGGCGGCTTCCGAGAAACTCGAGATCAAGCGCAAGATTTTCCAGACACTCGACGAGCAAACCGGCCCGAAAGCAATTCTCGCGACCAACACCTCGGCGTTGCCCATCGGCGAGCTGGCCGGGACGACGAAGGCGCCGAATCGCGTCGTCGGTCTGCATTTTTTCAATCCCGTTTCGCGGATGAAATTGATCGAGGTTGTCGTGGCGAAGGAGACGTCCGATGAAACGCGCGACCGCGCGCTCGCCTTCGCGCGACAGATTGGAAAGCTGCCGGTCGTCGTGCGCGATTCACCCGGCTTCCTGGTGAATCGCGTTTTGTTTCCCTATTTGCTCGATGCGGCGGAATTATTTCAGAGCGGCGTCAGCGCGGTGGAAATCGACCACCCGTTGCTGACATGGGGAATGCCGATGGGGCCGCTGCGTTTGATCGATGAAATCGGGGTCGATATCACGGTCGATATCGCTGATACGCTGGAGAAAGCGTACGGGCGTCGTGATGAAGCTCCGAAGATTTTGCGCCAGATGCTCGAAGCGAAAATGCTCGGTCGGAAAGGCGGCGGCGGCTTCTACCAATACGAAGGCAAGTCGCAAACGCCGAACGAAAAACTGAAGGAATGGCAAACGTCGACCGGTGAAAATTTTGCGGCGGAGGGAATTACCAATCGCCTGACCTTCCTGATGGTGAACGAAGCCGCGCGCTGCCTTGAGGAGAAGGTCGTGGCCACGCCCGAAGACGCCGATTACGGCATGGTTCTGGGAATTGGTTTTCCGACGTTCCGTGGTGGACCGTTGCGTTTCGCCGAGAGTTTCGGCCTCAAAAAACTCGTCGCCGAAATGGACGGCATCCATTCGCGCGCAGGACAAAAATTCGCCCCGTGCGATTTACTGCGCCAGCACGCGCAGAACGAAACGAAATTCTACCAGAGCTAACGACTTATGAAGACACCACTCGAAGCGCCACCGGAACAAGTGAAAGCCGAAACCGGCGTCAAGGAAACGAAAGCCGCCGCGCCGATTATTGACACGTCAAAAATGTCCGCCGGCAAAGCGGCCGCGCTCGAACTGGCGGAAAGTTCGCGTGATCCGCTCGACGAACGCGGCTCCTTCGCCAGCAATCTGTTCATCGGAAAATTCGGCTTCGATCGCATTTTTCCGTTCCCGGCCCAGAGCGCAGAGGACAAGGCCAAGGGCGCGCCGTTTCTGAAAGAGCTCGGCGATTATCTGCGGGCAAACGTCGATGCCGACGAGATCGATCGGACCGGCGAGATTCCGCAGAAGAACATCGATGATCTGTTCGCGATGGGCGCGTTCGCGGTGAAAATCCCCACGCAATACGGCGGGCTCGGCCTGTCGCAGGTCAACTACGGTCGCGCCGCCATGTTGCTCGGAAGCTGGGACGCGAACCTGACCGCACTCGTTTCCGCGCACCAGTCGATCGGCGTGCCACAGCCGCTCCTCATCTTCGGCACCGAAGAACAGAAGGCGAAATACCTCCCGCGCGTCGCGCGCAAGGAAATCTCCGCCTTTGCCCTAACGGAAAATAACGCGGGCTCGGATCCGGCGAACATGAGTTTGCGCGCCGACCTTTCCGAGGACGGAACGCATTACCTTATGAACGGCGAGAAACTGTGGTGCACCAATTTGATCAAGGCCGGCGTTCTCGTGGTCATGGCGCGAACCGCGCCGAAGATGGTGAATGGCAAGGAGCGGAAACAAATCTCCGCTTTCATCGTGGACGTAAATTCGCCGGGTCTCGAGATCGCGTATCGCTGCCGTTTCATGGGCCTGCGCGCGCTCTACAACGGCATCATCAAATTCAAAGACGTGCGCGTCCCGCGCGAGAACTTGATCGCGAAAGAAGGCCAGGGCCTCAAGGTCGCCCTCACGACTCTCAACACTGGCCGTCTCACCATTCCCGCAGCCTGCGTCGGCTTATCGAAGCGTTTGCTCGAAGTCTGCCGCAAATGGGCCGGCGAACGCGTGCAATGGGGCGTGCCGATCGGCCAGCATTACGCCATCGCGGGCAAAATCGCGGAAATGGCCGGCAACGTTTTCGCGATGGAAGCAATCACGTTTCTGACCAGCGCGCTTGTCGACAAAAAAGCGGGCGATC
>JBBSEO010000311.1:0-2529 GCA_038239645.1 Chthoniobacterales bacterium
CATCATGACGTTCACCCTCGGACAGGTGCGAATGCAGGACGGCGACGGCGTCCGGGGCGGAGGCAAAGCGGCTCTTGAACCGCTCGACCGTCTGGGGCGTGAGGGAAATTTCCGGCACGAGCACAATCGCAGTTTTGCCGCTCGCAATCGTCTCTCGGATAGCCTGGAGATAGATTTCCGTTTTCCCGCTGCCGGTGACGCCGTGAACGAGGATCGGCTTGGCGGGCGCGTCGCTGCCCAGCGCGAGAATGATTTTCGACAACGCGTCGCGTTGCTCGTCATTCAAGTGCAACTCTTCGCTGTGAAGGAATTCCTCATCGCGATGTGGATCGCGCGCGATCGCCGCTTCGCTGAGAAGAACCAGGTTGCGCTTGGACAGGGCGTTGAGAGTTCCCGCGGTGAGCGAGAGCCGGCGAAGCAGTGCCGCGGCGGGGACAGCCGCGTTTTCGTTCGCGAGCGCTTCGAGCAATTCCGCCTGTCGGCCCGCGCTTTTCCGCAGCGTTTCGATCATCGCCGGCGTCACCTCCGGCGCGATTTGGACGAACCGCTGTTTTTTCCAACTGATTTCGCCGCGGCGAATCACCTGTGGCAAAAGGCTGCGCATGACGGTCTCGAGTGGACAGCAATAATAAGCCGAGATCCAATGCGCGAGCTCGAGCAGCGATTCGCTGATCGTCGGACCATCGCCGAGGACCGCCTCGATTTCGCGCACGCCGGTTGCCGTCGTCTCTTCCAATAAAGCGAGCACGGTTGCCAGCGCCGTTCGATCGCGAAACGGAACCCGCACGCGTGTCCCCACGGCGATTCGCTCCGCCAGCGTGGGCGGAATGGCATAATCAAGTTCGCGCCGAATCGCGCGATCGATCACCACGCGGGCGAATTTCACGCTCATCGTCCTGGTTGCACCCGCGCACCCGCGATCATTTGATTCACGAAGACGCGCGAAGGTTTTCGGGCAAATTGGGGCACGCCGAAACGATGATCCGGTTTCTGTTCAAATTCACTATTTGCCTTGTCCTCGCGCTCGCCATGGGATGCGTCCTTCTGGCGCTGCGCTCCGGCGACGGTCTCTACACCACCTATGAATGGCTGAGCCCGGCGCGTTTTCATCAATTCGATCAGTTGATCACCGAAATTGCCACGGCGCATCAACTCGATCCCATGCTGGTGAAAGCGGTCGTGTGGCGGGAGAGCAAATTCGACCCGAAGAAAGTGGGGAGTGCCGGTGAACGTGGTCTGATGCAGGTGACCGAGAGAGCCGCGCGCGAATGGTCCCGGCAGGCCCAGCGCCCGGGATTTTCGCCGGAGCAATTGCTCGACCCGCGGACTAATCTCGAAGCGGGTTGCTGGTATTTGCGCCGCGCCTTCCAGCATTGGGAACATCAAAGCGCGCCGACCGCTTTTGCGCTCGCGGAATATAACGCCGGGCCGAGCCGGGCCCAGCGCTGGGCCAGTAATGATCTCACCGCGCAAATTTCCGAGAACGACTTTCGCAATCGGATCGATTTCCCCGGGACGCGCAACTATGTCGCGACGGTGATGGAGCGCTTTAATTTTTACCGCGCCCGGGGCAGTCTGTGAACCATGACTCGCCGGTGCCGGTGGTAAGTCGTCAGGGTTGCGTCGTGCGGAGGCGGAGAAAGATCGAAGACGCGCCGTTCAGGGCGATTTTCGCCTTCACCACCGCGGTTCCGCTATTGCTCGAAATTATTTCGTCAACGGTGCTCGCCGTCTGCCAATTGAGCAGGTCGCTCGACTGTTCGACCGCATAGGAAAGCGCCGCGGCGTTGAGTAATTTCGTGTAGGTGAGCGTCGCGAAATTTCCTTCGCGCGCGATGGCCGGCCGCGCGATGACGGAGCTAATCCAAGCCAGCTTTGTCGCAATCCGCGTCGGGTAAAATCCGGTGGGCACCGGATTGTCACCGGTGACTAATTCCCAGGCTCCGCTGTCATTTTGCACGTAGAGGCCGCGCAGATCGAAGAGCGCCGCCACGAATTGCGGAGCGCCGCTCGCATTCTCGGAGAAGCCGCTGTCGACGAACGAATTAATCCCGCCAAGCTGGCAGATTCCGTTGACGTCGAGGAACAATCCGCCGCCCGAGTCGCCGCTGGAATAGGTGCACTCATTTGGCAGGCCGTTCTGGTCGAAGTAGGCGCGGAGCAGATCAAAGTTTGCTCGGTAGGTGAAAGCTTCGGCGATGATGTTTTCGCCCCATCGCATCGTCCCTTCGTTACCGCCCCAGAGCCAACCCAGCATCGCGTCGTTCAGAGAGTAGGCGTTGCCGCGAGTGGTGCCACGACCGACAGCCACAGCCCGGCGGCCAATTTCATCCGTCGTGGTATTGAGCGGCGCGAAGGTAGGAAATGATTGAGCTGTTTCCCACAAGGCCAAATCGCTGGCCGGATCGTAGTCGCCGCGCACCACGGTATAATCGATCCCGTGATAGATAAAATGGGAACCGCCGGCCTGGCCGATGTGCGCGGCCGAGAGAAAAAAG
The DNA here is from genome assembly GCA_038239645.1 of Chthoniobacterales bacterium. Classification (GTDB taxonomy): domain Bacteria; phylum Verrucomicrobiota; class Verrucomicrobiia; order Chthoniobacterales; family UBA10450; genus AV69. Next base: position 2,499 of record JBBSEO010000311.1, read on the forward strand.
TGCGGGGCGATCGGCGTGCCGAGGTATCCGC
>JBBSEO010000312.1:0-2515 GCA_038239645.1 Chthoniobacterales bacterium
GAATTGCAGGATGTGTTCGCCGGATTGGCCGATCGGTTTCACGACGTTCGCCTCGCCTTGAACCAACTTTCCGACCGCCTCTTGAATCTCGACGAGAGCGACGCCCCCTCCATCCTTCCGTGAACGAAACGCTCTTCTCGCAAATCCAAAAATTATTCGAGCGCACCTACGCGCAGGTTGGGATCAACCTCGAGGACTGCCTGATCGATCAACCGCGCTCGGCCCAACTTTCAAAGCTGGCCGGGGCGTCTGCGCGAGAATTAAACGAACTCGCGCGCACCTTTTTGCGAACCGCCGGCGATCAACTTTACGTCGGGATTTACTATTCGCGTTGGTTGATCGAGCAATTGGAACGGCACGATCCTCGCGCCGGCTTGAGCAACCAGAACATTCGGTCGCTCATCGTCTTCGTCGAAGAACTCAATCACGCCCTGCACGCCGCGCTCCAGTTCCAGCACGGCCAGCGCGCGATCGCGTCCGAAGATTTCGCGCGCGACCTCGAGCTCCAGGCGCAGATCGACACCTACCTTGTCCTTTTGCTCTTCGTCGCTTTTTTTCGAAAAACCCAGCGCGTCTCACGCGCGGATCGTCGCTGGCTGCGCTTTCACCTCTTCGCCCGGCAATGCCCGCAGGCGTTTCACAGTTCAAACCTGCGCAACCGTTATCGCGAGACCGGCGTCCTCGCCGCGCGCTACACCGAGTTTCTCGATTCGCTCAACGGTTTGCGTCGCCTCGATGAAATTCGCCAGTTCCGTTCGCTCGATTATGAGGCGAAGAAAATGCGCATCCTCGCGTTGACCGAACGGAGCGAAACCGCGCTTTAAATTCCCTCCGCTTTCCGTTAGTCGAGAAGGGTGATCGCAGAGGCGTCATCGTTCCTTTTTCCGAGCGGGCTTCAGCGCGCGATGGTGCTGAGTTCCCTTTCCTCGCCCGCAGCCTACCTGCAGCAACTCGTCCTGGAATTGCCACCTGCCGTCGACGCCAACCAATTCGCCGAGGCCGCGCAAGTAGTAATCGGTCGCGAGGACGCCTTGATGTCCCAATTCATTTGGCGGCACGGCGAGTTGTGGCAATACCGTCTTAATCTTCCTCCACCGCTTTGGGTGCTAGCTAACGAGTCAACTTCACTCGCAGATTTCCTCCGTTGCGATCGCCAGATTCCGCTGCCGCTCCTGGAGACGACACGACCACTTTGGCGTGCAACCTTGCGCCGAAATAGCAACGGCGCCTCGGCTTGGATTTGGACGCATCATCACGCGATTTGCGACGGCGCGTCCTACCCCTTGCTCGTCGACCGAATCTACCAACGCTACGACGCGCTCACGAGTAACGAGCCGCCTGGCGTTTCGGAAGACCGCGCGATCGGCTTTTACGAGTTCACCGCGAAGGGCGCAGATCGTTCTGCCGGGGCGCCGGAGTTTTGGCGCGAACGCTTTCGTCCGAACGATTCTTTCACCGCGCTCCCGGAAATTCGGGGATTCGACCGATCCACCCCTGATTCAACGATCGATGGAGCCCGCCGGCATTCGGTAGCGCTGGATGCTGCTCTCGATCAAAAACTGCGCGCCTTCGCTCGTGAAATCGAGGTGACGATGAGCACGATCGTGAGCGCGGCTCTCGGAATCTGGCTGGCGCGTTTGACCAGCGAGACGCGCGCGATCGTCGCGGTCATGCGCGCGGCGCGTCATCGGCCGGGAACGCGTCCGCTCATCGCCCCCCTCGTTAATACCGTCCCGTTGCTCATCGCGACCGACGCTGAAATCCCAGTGCAGGAATTTTTGCAAAATCTGCGCCGGGAAATGGTTTCGCTGCGAGAGTTCGAGCAGACCTCGCTCGCTGACCTGGCGGTCTCGACCGGGTTCGTGCTCGGCTCGGACGGTCCGCCGCTCGTGCTCAACTTTCAGCGCGCAGCGATCGCTGATGAATTGCGCGCCGGCGGCCTCGCCGAAGAACGTTGCGGTGTTTCCCTGGTTCAGTCGAACGATGTCCCTTTGATGTTGAGCGCGTGGGCCGAGCCTCACCTTCGAATCGAACTCATTTCGCGGCCGGAAAAAATTGAGGACGCCGTCCCGCAGGCTTTGGCTCACGGATTACGTGCAATTTTGTCTTCATTCGTCGAACGCAGCGAACAGCGGGTCGGCCAAATTGAGATCATCACCGCCGAAGATTCCGCTCTGCTCGATTCTTCCAGCCGCGGGCCGATCCTTTTCGTCTCGCAGGAGCTGGCGCAAGATTTCATCGAGGAACAAATCCGTCTCCGGCCCGAAGCACTGGCCGCAGAGCAGGCGGGTCGGACACTGACTTTCGCCGAGCTGGATTCGCAATCGGAGCATCTCGCTCGAAGCCTGATCACAGTCGGCGTCGCGAAAAAAAATGTCGGCATCGTTCTCCCTCCCTCGCCGGAAATTTTGTGCGCGATGCTCGGCATTCTCCGTGCGGGCGGCGCAATTTTTCTTCTGAATCCGATGTCGCCGGCGAAAGAACGCGCCGGAACGCTCGCTCGATTAAAGCCAGC
>JBBSEO010000313.1:0-2479 GCA_038239645.1 Chthoniobacterales bacterium
CCGCTCCGGCGTCTGGAGCGGCGTACGCGCCAAGAATCGACGCGAGAACTATCATTATGAAAACTACATTCACGAACAATCAGCGCAGCGGCTTTCCGCGGACTGATTACCATTTTCAATCCGACCGGCTGGCGGGCGGCGCCATCGTGCGCGGAGGAGCGGAGAACTTTTCGCATCTCCGTCACGAGGTCTTTCATGGCGTAAATCGCCGCGGCAGCGCCCGGGAGGGCGTCCTTTTCGGAGCCCTCGTCGGCGTCTCGGCGTGGCCGATCTACCTCATGGTCACGGCCGTGATAAAGCTCATTCGCTAACGAGCCGTAAACGCAGATCGATGCTAGGATTTTTCGCGCGGAGGGAGAAACTCCGCGCGAAATTCCGGCGTCGTATCCGGAGCAAAACCGTGGCGCATGATATTTTCCGTGACCACGCGCGGGACGACAAAGTTTAGCAGGTAATCGGAGCCGCCGGCCTTCGTGCCTCCGCCGGACATCTTGAATCCGCCGAACGGATGCCGGCCGACCACGGCGCCAGTGCAGGAGCGGTTAATGTAAACATTGCCGGCGACAAGTTCAGCTTTGATCCGCTCGATATTAGCCGGACTGCGCGAGAAGAAGCCGGCGGTGAGCGCGTAGTCAGTGCCGTTGGCAATCTCGATCGCGTGATCGAGGTCGCGCGCCTTGATCACGCTTAGCACCGGGCCGAAAATTTCGCACTGGCTGAGCGAATGTTCCGGCTTCACGTCGGTGAAAATCGTCGGGCGAATGAAATAACCTTCCTTCGGAATTTCTTTGGCTTGGAAAGCGAGCGTGGCTTCCTTTTTTCCGTCTTCGATAATCTCAAGGATTCGCTGATACGATTTCTCGTCGATCACGGGTCCAACGGTGATGCCCGGATCTTCCGGATTTCCGACGCGCAGACTCGCCGCGGCGGAAAGGAGGCGTTGCACCACGCGGTCGTAATTTTCCTCGAGCACGATGAGGCGCGCGCAGGCAGAACACTTCTGCCCCTGGTAACCGAAGGCCGAGTAGATCGTGTCGATGATCGTTTCATCAAGATCGGCATCGGAGTCGACGATGACCCCGTTCTTGCCGCCCATTTCGCAAACCACGCGCTTCAACTCGATCTGGCCGGGTCGGGTTTTTCCCGCGGATTCCCAGATGTTCAGTCCGACTTCGCGCGAGCCGGTGAACGCGATCATCTCGACCTGCGGATGGTCGACCAAATGCGCGCCGACGACAGAACCGCGCCCCGGCAGAAAATTGAGCACGCCGGGCGGCACACCCGCTTCCTCGAAGATTTCCATCAGCATCGCGCCGAGAACCGCCGACGGCTCTGCCGGTTTCATGATGACGGTGTTTCCGGTGACGAGCGCGGCCGTCACCATTCCGCAAAGGATCGCCACGGGGAAATTCCACGGCGCGATGACAAGGGCGACTCCGCGTGGCCGGTGATGCTGGTAACTTTCCTCGCCGGGCACGTGTTGCGTGAGTCGCGGGCGACCGAGCAGTCGCATTTGCTGCGCGTAAAAAAGACAGAAATCCATCGCTTCGCGAATATCGCCATCGGCTTCCGCCCAGGCCTTGCCCACTTCGAAGACTTCGAGCGCGGAAAGTTCGTAGCGGCGACGATCGAGAATGTGGGCGACGCGTTCCAGCAACTGGCAGCGCTCCTCGAAGGGCGTGCAGCTCCATTTTGCGAACGCGCTGCGCGCCGCCTTGATCGCGCGATCGGCCTCGGGGATTCCCGCTTCCGCGATCGAACCAATGATTTCGTCCGGTTTGCTGGGATTAACCGATGGAATGAATTTTTGCGTCCAAACTTTTTTGCCGCCGATCACCAGTGGATATTTTTGTCCAAGCCGGCTGCGGACATCGCGCAAGGCGTCGCGCATTTTCTGGCGCACTTCGTCGTGGACGTAATTCACCAGCGGCGCGTTTTCGCAGGTGTCCCGAGGCGAAATTCCGCGAGTCGCGCCATTCAAATGAAGTTCCGTCCGTCCGGGCGCGAGTTGGGCCGGACGATCGGAAGCGCCGTTGAGCAACGAACGCGGATCCTGCAGGAGCTGCGCCGCGGCGGTCTTCTCGGAAAACTTGGCGCGCAAAAATCCTTCGTTGGAGGTGTTTTCGAGCAGACGCCGCACGAGATACGACATCCCCGGCAGCAGCTCGCCCACGGGACAATATTCCCGCACGCGATAACCGAGCTCGACGATCGCGCGCTTGATCGGGCCGGCCATGCCGTAGAGCAATTGAAATTCGAGGCGCGATCGATCGATTTTCAATTCGTCGGCGACTGCCATCGCGTGCGCGATGCTGCGGACATTGTGCGAACCGAAGGCCGAGGTGACGATGTCTTCGTTCTCCAGCAGAATGCGGGTGCACTTTTCGAAATTCGCGTCGCTCTCCGGTTTGCGCTGCCAGACGGGAATCGTCCAGCCATTTTGCTTGGCTTTGATCTGTTCGTAATCCCAGTAGGCGCC
>JBBSEO010000314.1:0-2443 GCA_038239645.1 Chthoniobacterales bacterium
CCCTGGCCTTTCAACGCCGGATTTTCGTAGGAGGCGCAACTTTCGCCCCAGCCGCCATCATCGTTCTGGCAACTCTCCAGCCAATCGCGTCCCCGCAAAATCCAATCCTGCGTCATGTCCTGATTGATCGCGCGCAAACCCCGCAGAACCTGCCAGGTGCCGTAAATGTAATTCACGCCCCAGCGCCCGTACCAGGATCCGTCGTCCTCCTGCGTCTCAATCAGGTAGCGCAAAGCTTCGCGCACCCGCCCATCATTGGAGTCGAAATCGATGTAGCCGAGCAACTCGAGCGTCCGCGCGGTGAGATCGCTACAGGTCGGATCGAGGATCGCGTTGTGATCGGCAAACGGCATGTTCTCGAGCCATCCATCCATGACGTCCTTGTCGAACGCCGCCCAACCGCCATCGCGACATTGAAAACTCATTTGCCACGCGAGCGCGCGGCGGAACATTTTGCCGAACGATTCATGGTCGTTCGGTCGAACGAGACGCAGCGCCATCAACACCATCGCGGTATCGTCGGTGTCGGGGTAATAAATGTTATTGTATTCGAAGGCCCAGCCACTGGCCTCGGCGTGGACGTTATTCATCGCCCAATCCCCGCGGATCCGGACTTCTTTGCTCACCAGCCAATCCGATGCTTTTTGCAGCGCGGGATGCTCGCTCGGCACGCCGCTTTCAGCGAGCGCAATGACGTTGATCGCTGTGTCCCACACCGGTGAGAGACAGGGTTGGATGCGAAAATCTTCCGGATCGTCCACGAACAAGCCTTCGAAATCCTTCTGCGCTTTTTCGTGAACCGGATGCGTCTTCGGATAACCCAAAGCGCGCAGGGCGATGAGCGCGTTGAGCATCGCTGGGAAGACAGTCGCCAAACCGTCGCTCCCCTCACCGATCCGCTCCACGATCCAGCGCTCCGCTTCTTCGAGCGCATATTTGCGGAACGGTTTCCAACTGACCTCGTGTAAAACTTTCAGCGCGTCGTCCCCGCGGAGGAAAAGGTTCCGCCAGGTCAGCACACGCTCGTCGCGCGGAAGACGGAAATCCTTGTGCTCGGTCCCGAGTGGATAGAGCTCGTGCAGTTGTTTGTCGCCGGGCAACTCGCGCGTGGGCTTGAAATGATTGATGATCGCGAGCGGCACGAGCATGGCACGGCTCCAGGACGACATCTTGTAAATATGGAATGAGGCCCAGGGCGGGAGCAGGACCATCTCGACTGGAATGGTCGGCAGATATTTCCACGGGAATTGCCCAAGCAACGCGAGATAGAGCTTGCTGAAAGTATTCATGCGCGGAATGCCGCCGAGGCGCATGATGTTCGCGCGCGCTTCCCGCATGAACGGCAGTTCGGGCGAATAACCGGCGAGCTTCAGGGCAAAATAGGCTTTAACCGATGCGTTGATCTCGCTGGGGCCACCGAAATAAATGTTCCAGCCGCCGTCGGGGAGCTGGCGCTTTAGGATGTGCTGCGCGCAACGCTCCTGGAGATCGCGATCAACTTCGCCGAGCCAGTGGAGGTAAAGGACGTAATCGGAGCAAAGCGTGCTATCGACAAACAGCTCGCCGCACCAGTGGCCGTCGGGATGCTGCTGCCGGATCAGGTTCTGCTGCGCGGAGGAAATGGCGGCGGCGATTTGCGGATCGGTCGCTTCGTAGGCTTCGCGCACGAGCGGCCGCGCGCTCGAAAGCGAAATGACGTTGCTCCCCGGCATACTGACGCTACGAGGCCTTGGCGGCGAGCTCAGTCGCCCGCTTCCCGGTGAGGTGGCCGTCCCCCAGGCTCACGCCGTTGTAAACCGCGAGCTCATTCCCGCGACCGGATGCCTCCGGGCGCGCACCGAAATTGAATTTCACCGTCTTCCAGGTATCTCCGCGGTGCGCGTTGAGACCTAGGCTCGCCGTCGGTTCGTAGCCGCAATGCGTCATGCAATTCTCGCAGCGCGGATCGCGCGCGACCCCATCGACCACTCCATATTTGTCCCAGTCGACGTTCTCCAAAAGTTCCGTGTAGCTGGCGTAATGGCCGGTGCCATTGGTGCCGACCGCGTCCGTCATGAAATAGCACGGTGCTTTCCAGCCGCTGATGTTACGCGTCGGGATCGCCCAGGCCGAGCAGGTCAGGTCGCGGTGCCCGGCGAGGAATTCAAAATAGATCGGCGTTCCAAAAAAGGTGTAACGCCTCATCCAGTCTTCCATCCGCGCGAACTTCTCCGTCGTCATCTTGCGGGTGAGAAAGAAATTTTCCGGCTGGAGATTGAGTCGCTCTACCATGTCCTTCTTGGCCGCGTCATATTCGTAGCCTGGCGTGATGGTATGGCCGTCGACGCCGAGGTCGCTGAGGAAATCGAACATCTGCTCCAGCTCGTCCATGTCCGTCTCCTTGTAGACGGTCGTGTTGGTCGCGACCTGGAAACCGAGCAGTTTCGCCATCTTGATCGCGAGA
>JBBSEO010000315.1:0-2433 GCA_038239645.1 Chthoniobacterales bacterium
CTGCAAAAGCTCTTCGCGGGCAAGAATGTGGGGTGGCAGTTCGGGCCGCAGCCCGGCACTTTCCTGCTCGAAGGAATCACGACCGCAGCCGATCTCCCGCTGGAGTTTCAATTGCTGGCCGCGGAGCTGACGGACCCCGGTTACCGGCCGGAGGCGCTGCCGGCGACGCAAAAAAGATACGATTTTATCTACAACATGTATGAGCACACGGCGATGGGACCGCTGAGCTTGCAGGTGCCGCTACTCCTGGCGAATGGCGATCCGCGGTTTGGGATGGCGCCGCGGGAAGCGTTGATGGCGCGGACGCTCGGCGAGGTGAAAGAATGGCTGGGTCCGGAACTGGCCCATGGTTCGCTGGAGGTGGCGGCGGTGGGGGATTTGGAAATCGAGGCGACGATCCAGGCGGCGGCGATGACGGTGGGTGCTCTTCCGCGGCGCGAAGCGAAGCCTGAGCTCGCGGATTTAAAAAAAGTGACGATGCCCGCGAAACCTTTCGCGAAGGATTTCCAATTCGACTCCGAAATCCCGAAAGGAGCGGCGGTAGTCTATTGGCCGACGACGGACGGCATCGACGCGCACCGGACGCGAAGATTGAATCTTCTGGGGGAAATCCTGAGCGACCGGCTGCGGGTGCGGGTGCGCGAGGCGCTGGGGCAAACCTACAGTCCGCAGGTGTTCAGTAGTGCGAGCGATACCTATCCGGGCTACGGCCATCTCAGCGCGAACATCGATGTTGCTCCCGAGACGGCGCGACAGGTGGAGGATATTATCGTCGAGGTGGCGGATGATCTTTGTCGTCACGGGGTGACGGAAGATGAGTTGAAGCGGGCGAAGGAGCCGCTCCTGGCAGAGGTGAAGCGGTCTTCGAGAGATAATGACTATTGGCTTTCCGCTGTCCTGGCGCGGGCCCAGGAACACCCGGAAGCGCTGAGCTGGTCTCGCGACCGAAGCGCGGATTTTCAGGCGATCACCTCGGCGGAGTTGTCGGCGTTGGCGGCGAAATATCTAGGCCGCGAGCACGCGTCGCGGGCGATCGTGTTGCCGAGGAATGCGAAAGCGAGCCCGGCGGCGACGACCAAGGTGAATTAAGGGTTGGGCGCGGAGGAGCGGGGGCGATGGAGCAGGTCGCGCAGGCTAATTAGCGGAGGGGGTGCGGGTCGCGCAACGCGCGGGCTGGTTGGTGGAGAGGATGCATTGCGACGGATCTTTGGAACGGGAGTGCTAGCGCTGAAGCGCTGGGCTAATGACGGAGAGGTCGCGAGTGGCGTGGAGTCGGGACGTATTCGCGAAGTATCGGGCTAACGGCGAGTCGGTGGGAGGCGGGATATTTTGCCGTTATCGATCATCCAATGGGAACCGTCGCGTCCCCCAAGGATGAGACGGATGCGATGGAGCATGGTCTCGTAGACGTGCGTTTCCAGCGGAGTCGAGCTGACGAGGCTGATGGCCCAAAACGCGACGGGCGTTGTACCGCGCGGGCTGCTGCGGTTGTTGAGGACGATGGGATTGCGGCCAAGCGCGTCGACGGCGGTGGCCTTCGCCCCGTCCGCATTGACGGTGACGCGATAGTGTAGCCCGAGGACGATGTCCTGGGCGTTTGAACTAATTGCGAGAGCGTAAACGAGAAAACCGGCGCCGGTGGGATCGCGCAGCACTTCGAATTCGTAGCGGCGACGATCGAGCTTGGGCAAGGCGGCCTGCGCGGTCTCGAGCGCGTGGGTCTGGGCGGGATCAAGTTTCTCGTGACGATGCTGGTAGAGGGCGCGTCCGAGAGCGGCGATGGTGTCGAGTTTGAAGACGCGGATTTCGGCGGCGTGGAGATTCGCCGCGAACGCGATGGTGAGGAGCAAAACGAGACGCATGGGGGCATTGTTCCGAAACTCATTTCGCGCGACAAGGATGAAGTCGGAAGGCGTTCCCGGGCACTAGACTCTGGGGCGCTCTTGCGCTACAGAAGACGTTCATCTCGCGGCTGTCTGCTCCGGCCGCAATCCAACTCATTATCTCATGAAGCATATCGTAGCTGTTGTTGTCGCGCTGGCGGCCGCCGTGCCGGCATTCGCGCAAACTGAACCTCAGAAATCACCACCCACCACCGCTTCGGCGCCGCCGACGGTGAAGGAACCGGGCAAGGCGCCGGCGAATACGACCGGACCGGCCGCATCGCCGATGGCGGCTTCAACGGATGCCGCGGCGAAACCGCAGGTGGACAAGAATCCGCCGCCGTTGGATCCCGCGAACATGGACACGTCGGTGCAGCCGGCGCAGGATTTTTATCTCTACGCCAACGGGGGCTGGATCAAGAAGAACCCGATCCCGCCGGAGTTTTCGCGCTGGGGAAGTTTTAACGAATTGACGGAGAAGAATAACGACGCGCTCCATGAGATCGCGGACAAGGCGGCGGCGAAGGCGCCCGCAGAAGAGAGCAAGGAC
>JBBSEO010000316.1:0-2428 GCA_038239645.1 Chthoniobacterales bacterium
GCTCGTTAGCGATTCGGGAAAAGGAACCGCCCCACCAGCACCATCACGTAAATCCCGGCGAAGATCAGGCCGATCATCACCAGCAGGATCGCAGCGATGATCGCGATGACGAAGATTTTGTCGCTTTTGGTCGATGGCTTTACCTCGCTGGCGGCGTGCTTTTTTAGCAGTTCATAATTGCGATGGCTCGGCCGGAACCAGAAAGCGAACGCTTCGCCGATCCCCGGGATGACTCCGATCATGGCGTTGAGCAGAATGTTCAACCCCATTCGCGCGATCACCACCTTCGGCACGCCGCTCCGCGCCGCCACGAACAGGGTCGCCGCGGAAATCGTCGCCGCCGAGGCGTCGCCCAGCGCCGGAATGAGATCGAGAATCGGGTTCAACCCAAAACGCCGCTTCGTTCCCGGCACCCGAAAAAGATCATCCATCAACAACGCAATGATCCGCGGCAGCGCCTGCTTCCTCTTCAGCGCCTCCGCCTCACTCGGCAACACCTCAAACTCCACCCGCTTCGCCTCCGTCTTCATCACTAGAGGAATCGGCGCGCGCCCACCTTTAGTTTTTAATTTTTGAAGCTCAATTTTGGAAAGCGCATTGGGAAGTCTCGCTCTCAGCGTTTCAGTTTTCAGCCTTTCAGAGTTTCTGCTTCCCGTAGCCACTCAATTGCTGCGTCCACGTGGATTTGCGTCGTATCCAGCACCGGCAATCCCGCCGCCGTCGGCTCGCGCAGAATGAGCGACAGCTCCGTCCCGCCCAAAATCAGCCCGTCCACGTTATTGCCCTCTTTCATCGTCTCCACGATGTCGAGCAACCGCGCGTGCGTCTCGTCCCGGATCACTCCGTAGAACAATTCCTCCATGTATTTCGCGTGGATAAACTCCTGATCGGCCGGCGTCGGCAAAATGATCGTCATCCCGCGCCGCGCGAATGCCTCCGGGAACATCGCCGCCTGCATCGTGAACCGCGTTCCAAAGAGCGCCACTCGCCGCAGGTTCGCCTTCGTCGCGGCGTCGGCCGTCGCCTCCACGATGCTCAGCATCGGAATCTTCACCCGCTCCTGGATCGCATCGAAAAGCAGATGCGGCGTATTCGCTGCGATCAATGCCAGTCCCGCGCCCGCCCGTTCCAGCCGCCGGATTTCCGTCACCAAATACTCGATCACCGGCCCCAGCTCGTTAGCGGTGAACCCATCGACCAACACCTTGTTATCAATGCTGTTGATTAGGACCGACGGCGCCCGCTGCTGCGGATCCTTCGTGCGGTAACCCGCGATCAACCGCTGATAATATTCCACCGTCGATTCCGGTCCAGTCCCGCCGATGATCCCAAGCGTCTTCATCGCGACAACCTAAGCCGCCGGGAGCGAGCCACCTAACTCTTTCGCTTTCACCAGAGGGCGCGGAGGCTACGCGCGATAAAAATACGAGCGATCCTCGATTAGGATGCAGCCGGAGCGCTTCGCAAATTCTACGTTTTCCTTCGCCTCTGGATCGGCCACCAGCTTCGCCCGGTACTGCTCGTAGGCCGTCAGGTTCTCGAACCCAATCAAGGTCATGGCGATATTGTCCGCGCCGCCGTAGCCCTTCTTCGGGAGAAAATATCCCAGCGGCTCCCCGCCGCAGCGTTTGATAATGCCCGCGTCCATCCAGCGGCGCGAGTAGGTCTCGAAATCCGCCGCTTTCTGCGGATCGATCGTGTAGCGAATGCAATGGTAGATCATCAGGTTCTGTCCGGGTTGCGCGTTCCGTAGATTTGCATTTCGGCGCAAAGCGTTCCAGCCATTTTGCTTTGCCGTGCCGATTTGCCACGTCTGGTCGTCGCCCTGACAGTTCCGGCATGAAATCCCATGTCGCCGCTGGTCTCGCCTGTCTTGGCTTTTTGTCCGTCAGCTCTCCCGCCTCCGCCGCGCCGGAGAATTACAAGATCGATCCCGTCCATTCCTCGGTGAACTTCAAGGTCCGCCACCTCTTCAGCGACGTCACTGGCAAGTTCACCAAGTTCGAAGGCACCTTCACCGTCGATCCCGATGCCGTCCCGCAATCCACCGTCACCGCCACCGTCCAGACCGCCAGCATCGACACCGCGATGCCGAAACGCGACGAAGACCTGAAGAGCGCCGACTTCTTCGATGCCACGAAATTTCCCACCATCACCTTCACCAGCAGAACCGTCACCTCTACCGGCAGCGACAGCGCCGATATCACCGGTGACTTCACCATGCATGGCGTCACCAAACCGCTCACCCTCCACGCCAAACTCCTCGGTAAAGGCAAAGGTATGGGCGGCCACGACATCAGCGGCTGGAAGCTCACCTCCGACCCGATCAAGCGCAGCGACTACGGCCTGAACTGGAACAAAGCGATCGAAGGCACCCAGGTCATCGGCGACGACGTCGAGCTCACGATCGACATCGAAGCGGACAAGA
>JBBSEO010000317.1:0-2357 GCA_038239645.1 Chthoniobacterales bacterium
CTCCGGCCACCCCGGTAACTTCCGCGATCTGAATGATTGGCCAGTTTGCGTGAAGGGCGACGCCCAACCCGTTCCAGCCGAATCCCGAAAACATCCAGCCACGCGTCCATTCCTGCGCCACCCACGCGGCTGAGAGAAGAAACGCCACCGCTAGATTGTGACCGGAACTTAACCAGGGCGAGCGTTCGGCCCTGGCCGGGGTCTCCGCGCGGGCCAGCATCTCCGACCATTTGTCGTTACCGCGAACAACTTTTTCGCCCGGACGCAGGAGCCCGGCCACCCAGCTCCAAAAACCGAAGTAAAGTCCCAGATAAAACTCGAGAATGAACCAGCCGATGCCCGTGACCGTGGTCAGCCAGTAGAAACTGACCCAGAAAAAAATTAGACCCGAAACGTAGCCGAGGAAAAAATCGCGCCCCCCCCGCCGGCGCGATCCTTCACCCGAAAACCAAACCGCGGCGAGCAGCGGAGTCAGAGCGATCCACGACAACCACCCTTGATCGCATGGCGGAATGGACAGCGCGGGTAAAATCCCGGTGGCGATCGCCGCCAGCCACGGCCAGACGCGCCGACCAAATGCTGAGGTGGTCACTCAGCTGCGGCGGCGCCGGCGTTGGTCGCTCTGTTCGCGCGCGCGACGCCGCGCCGGATGCAACGCGTCCCGCAGGTCGGTCGAATATTGCGGGTTGGTGCGGAACGAAGAGCGCTCCACGTCGGCCATCGTCCGCACATTCACTCTGCTCGAGAGAACGTAGCCGAGCGTGATCAATCCACCGAGCGTATCGAGAAATTCCGCCGCCTCCATTTCGCCCATCCGCTCCACCAGCATGCGCCCCGAAAGCGAAGAGCCTGATAGCCCGAGCGTTTTCAGCACCGTAATCTCGCCGCCGTCCAGTTTGATATCGCGGGTCACGACGATGAATTTGAATGCGTCCGCGCGGCTGTCGAGTCAGTTATTGCTCCAGGCGACGATCCACGTCCTGCCGGAGGGAGCGCCAGAGGGCCGCGAGATTGTTCCCGACGGTTTCTTTGAAATTTTTCAGGTCGTCCGCCGTCGCGTGGCCCTGCGCCGGTCTCATCTGCCCAAAGAAATAGAATTTAATCTTCGGCTCGGTTCCGGATCCACGCACCGCGATGCGGGTCGCATCGCTCAAGGTCAGGATAAGCATCTTCTCTTTCGGAATGATATCGCCCTCGACGTCGCGGATTTCATCCTTCTCGAAATTTTCCACCTCCGCCACCTTGATCCCGTTAATTTCACCCGGCGGACTGTCTTCATAGGATTGCAGCAAACGTCGGATTTTCTCCGCACCGTCGGCGCCTTCAAAGACGAGCGACTCGCTTTTCTCCTCGAAGTAACCGTACTCCGCGTAAATGGAATCGAGCAGCTCAGGAATCGTTAGCCCGCGCTTTTTCGCCGCGGCAGCCATTTCACAGAACATGATCGTGGCGGCATTCCCATCCTTGTCGCGCACGAAATCCGCGCCGCTATAACCATAACTCTCTTCGCTCCCGAAAACGAAAAAGGTCGAGTCCGCCAAGCGCGCCGCGCGCGTCTCCCGCTCACTCATTTCGCGATAGCGACAAACAATGTCCGCCGGGAGCGCTCTTTCGTATTTCAGCAGCTTCGCCCCAATATATTTGAAACCGGTCAGCGTATCGATACAGCGCACGCCCGCTTTTTCGGCGACCGCACGCTGCAAATCGGTCGTGACGAAAGTCTTGATCATGACCGCCCGCTTCGCGTTCTCCGCGTTCAAAATCCCCTGGACGAAAAATGCCGTCGCGCGATACCACGCCAGCAGCGCGCCGGTTTGATTGCCGGTGAGCAGTCTCATCTCGCCTTCCTTGCTCCGCACTGCCACGCCCATCCGATCGCAATCCGGATCGGTTGCGATCACCACGTCAGCGCCTTCCGTCTGCGCCTGCTCAACCGCGAGTTTGAGCGCCTCCGCATTCTCGGGGTTCGGGGATTTCACCGTGGGGAATCGCCCATCGAGCGTGTCCTGCGCCGCCACGACAGAATATTGGAAGCCGAAACGTTTGAGGATCGGTTTCACCAGAATCGCGCCCGTGCCGTGAATCGGGGTGTAAACGATCTTGAGCGCGCGGCCTTCGTTGATCGCGGCGCGATCAATCACCAGAGTCTCGAGTCGCTCCATGTAAGCGCGATCGATTTCATCTCCCACCGTGATGATCTCGCCGGCTTCGACCGTTGGCGCCGCCGCTCCCGTCACCGCATTCACTTCGGCGATGATCCCGCTCGCATGCGGCTCGATCACTTGCGCGCCATCGTCGAAGTAAGCCTTAAAACCGTTGTCCTGTGGCGGGTTGTGACTGGCGGTAATGACCACACC
>JBBSEO010000318.1:0-2341 GCA_038239645.1 Chthoniobacterales bacterium
GGCCAGCGCCTGCGCTCTCGCTTTGCGCGAGGGGTCGCGGCCTACATCATACATTCTGCTGTTCATCATCGAACCCCGCGCAATGGCCAGAGCGAACGTGGGATCAAGCGCAATCGCCTGCGCATAAAGTTGATCGGCGGCGATCCCATCTTCCTTCGTGCTGGCGGTGCGATTGCGTTCGTTGGCTTTCAGATAAAGCTCATAGGCTTGGGGATTTTTCGTCGCCTTCGTCTCGAGTCGTAATTTTTCTTCTGGAGCGAGAGTAGCCCGAAGCGCGCTCGCGATCTCAGTCGCGAGTTCGCCCTGGAGTCCAATCGAATCCGCGAGCGTACGATCGTAACGCTCCGCCCAAAGATGGCGGTCATGGCGGGCGTCAACTAATTGCACATTCACCAGAACGCGGTTTCCGACCCGGCGCACGCTTCCTTCGAGGACGTTCTCCACGCTTAGAGCTTGCGCGATCTCGCGCAAATTACGGGCTGCTCCCCCACCGCGGTACTGCGAAACCGAAGTACGGCTGATGACTTTCAAGTCACTGATTTTCGCCAGACTGGTCAGCACGTCGTCCTGAATTCCATCAGCGAAAAAAGCGTTTTCTTTTTCCTCGCTCAGATTTTCAAAAGGAAGGACGGCGATGCTTTTCTCGGGAACGGCGCTACTACTTGGCGTCGCTTTCCGCGATGAGCGGTAAGCATGAAAAACGGACCAAACAATCAAGACAGCGGCTAACCCCAAAGCCACTTGCAGAGCGCGCTGCTTAACTCGCGAACGCGCGGTATCTTTTTGTGACGCCGCGGCCTGTCCATGTCGTCGTGCCGTAACATTTGCCGGCACTGCCGGATTGCCGACGCCGTCTGCGTAGAAGTTTACGATCTCGATCTTGACGCCGTGTTTGACTTCGATCTCGCCGAGTTCGTGTAACTGGGGACGCCAGCGGCCGTAATGGGCAAGATCGTCCGCAATTCTTTTCGAGAGAAGAATGTGTCCGGCGTCGCCACAATCCATGACACGCTGCGCGATATTGATCCCAGCGCCCGCGACATTGGACCGATCGTTCACGTCGGTAACTCCGCTTACCGGCCCGCTGTGGATCCCCATGCGTAGTTGTAGGCCAAGCGCTCCCGCTTGCCGCGCATTCTCTCCGGCAGGCGGGAGCGCCCGCCCTACAGCTTCACTGACCTCAATCGCACACTTGAGCGGCGCTTCCGGATTGGTGAAAAATGCCAGCGCCATTCCATCGCCGGTTGGGAGCCGAATCAGTTTTCCGGTGGCCTCCGCGGCTTTAAACTGCGGAGTGTCGCGCACGATTTTGTTCAGCTCGTTCGCGAGATCGCGCTGTTCATCGCCCAGCAGTTTCGAATACCCCACGATGTCCATGAACAAGACATGCGCGATTTCGAGCTCAAAATCGGTTGACGATTCCACGGTCATTCACTCCAGCGCCGCGCAGGTCAGTCGTAAATCGTCTTCGGCTCGGGACCGGCTAAGATCCTTTGGAAGGGCGGATCGCTCGTGGGGCTCTCGTTCAACTTTCACCGGTGCGTCGATGCGCGATGATCTGGTTTGCGGCGGTGCGCGTCGAGGGCAAAGCGCGCTAAGTTGGCTTCCAAGTCCGCGACATTCCCGGACTCAAAAGGGAGCGTGGCTCTCTGCCTGAAATTATTTCGGGTGCGGGGAGAATCGTCGGCCCGCGACGAAGGCTTTAAAATCTCTTCTTCAGAGACAGGTACCAGTATCGACCCTTGATATCGAAGCTCGATTCGTCGTAGGCGTTTTCGAAAGCCGCCGCGGTGAAGGGCGGGTCGAGGTCGAAGACGTTATTCATCCCGGCGGTGATGGTGGTGCCGTTAAGCCAGGCCCGCCATCCGCATTGGCCGTACTGCGCGGTGGAGACGGGAGGGACGTTCTTGTCCTTGCCATCCTGCCCTGAAACGATCTTGCCACCATCCTTGGCAAAACCAGCGACCTGCTGGTCTTGCGTGATGGGAAGAGGATAGTTGAAGGTATAGGAAACAAGGGCATCGACCGTCGTCCATTCCCGAACCTTGCGCGGCTCGCCCGTTTTCGTCCCAAAAAGGTTCTCGCTGCCCTGGCCGACGTAGTGAACCGTCACCCCGGCGTCGAGCCCGCCGAGGTCGTAGAATGCGCTGGTATAAGCGCGATTGTGCGGCAGATAGTTGCCGGAAGTGCTGCCAAAGGCAGTTTCCTGTCCGGCATATTGCACCTCTCTGTCTCCCACGTTAATCGCGGCGACATAGCGGGAGAGGTAGTTGCCGTTCAAGGTAAAGGTAAATGTGCCCAGGTTTCCCCGACCTAACTTCGAGGTCTCGAAGGTATAGAC
>JBBSEO010000319.1:0-2304 GCA_038239645.1 Chthoniobacterales bacterium
AGCAAAAGCAGCGTCGGCCGAACCTCGCGCACGAGTTGGTCGTGCAACCGCGCGACATGCACGTCCCAGCCGGAGTTCGTTTCCCGAAATTCGCCGGCCAGCCGCGCACTGATCGCGCTCACCTGCGTTTGCGCCTGTTCGAGCGACACGCCGGGGCGCAGGCGGACCAGGGCCGAGTAGGAACGGTTATCGCGGTTCTCACCTTCGGTTTGCAAGGGGAACGCACCCCAGATTTGGGTGCGCTCGGGAAAATCGAAGCCACGTGGCATTACCCCGATGACGGTGACGGCGCGCGCGTTGACGGTCAGTTTGCGTCCGACAATTTGCCGGTCGCTCCCGAAATTATTTTTCCAAAGCGGATAGCTCAGGATCACAACCGGTTCGCTGCCGGTTTTCGCATCGACGGGCGAGAAGGCGCGGCCAAGAAACGGCTGCACGCCCAGCGTCGGAAAGAATTCCTCGGTGACGGCGGCGCGCGGCACACGTTGCGGCTGGCCACTTTCGTCGCTCAAGCTCGCGCTCCCGGTAAAAAACGGCGCCATATTCCGGAAGCAATCGCTGCCTTCTTTCCAACTGACAAAATCGGGCAGCGAAATATTGCTCTGATTAATTCCAGCGGGACGATTGACTCCTTCGAAGGCGACGACTTCCTGCGGTCGCGGGAAGGGCAATGGCCGGAGCAGGACGGAATTGATCACGCTAAAAATGGCGGTGTTGCCACCGATTCCGAGACCGAGGGTGACGATGGCGGCGAGGGAAAAACCGCGATGCTTGAGCAGCATGCGCACGGCGTAACGAAGATCGTGGAGAAGCATATTCATAAATTAGCCGCCATGACCGAGAGCGATCATCGGATCGGCTTTGGTGGCGCGAAGCGCAAACGAGTAGCTCGCGAGCAAGGCGACGAGCGCGGAAAACCGAAGTTTTCCGGCATAACCCCAACGACGCTGCATTTCTGCCCATCGAGCAGGATCGCCGAGCCGATCACGGCCGCGTCGGAATTGAAGCGACCCTCCCACAGGCGGGCGCTGATGATGGCGACATCATCGCGGCCGATCTGGCGCTCCGCCGCGGTGAAGGTGCGGCCGCGCACAGGTTGCACGCCGAGCGCCATCGTCAGGATTGCAATCGCGGTGAAGACAGGCGTCTTGGCCAGACTCCGGACGGCAAGTTTCAGATCGGCCGTCATGAGTGATCCCTCCTGGGCATCGTGGCCGATTTCGACCAAAAGAAATCGATCCGAGCTGTCGTTAGCCTGGATTCGTCTGCGGGCAGAATAATTGATGGCCGAGGGCGCAGGAATGACCCATGGCGAGCCGGACCGGAATGGAACGCGAAGACAAGGACATTAGCCGCGACCAAAAACACTAAAAAAAAGTCGCGCCTCATCGGATCACTCGATGGTCGCGTCCGCTTGCACCGTTCTGCGTTCCTTAAGCGGCGACCAAATTATCTTCGACCACGCGTCCGTCGAACAAATGCACTGTGCGGTCAGCGTGTTGGGCAAAACGCGCGTCGTGCGTGACCATGCAAATGGTCGCGCCGCCGGCGTGCAACTCCTTCAGCAAATCCATCACCGCTTCGCCATTGCGCGAATCGAGATTCCCCGTCGGTTCGTCCGCGAGCAAAATTGCGGGCTTACCCGCGAGAGCGCGCGCCACCGCGACGCGTTGCTGTTGACCGCCGGAAAGCTGGCTGGGCAAATGTTTGGCGCGATGTCCCATGCCGACGCGCTCGAGCGCATCGGTAACGAATTGCTTCCGCTCCGACGCCGGCATGCCGCGATAAGTCAACGGCAGCTCGACGTTTTCGTAAACGCTGAGATCGCCGATGAGGTTGAAGCTTTGGAAAATAAATCCGATCTCGCGGTTGCGAATGCGCGCCCGTTCCGGGAACGAAAGATTCGCGACCTCCGTTCCTTTCAGCGAGTAGCTGCCACCGCTGGGGGTATCGAGGAGGCCGAGGATCGAGAGCAACGTCGATTTCCCGCAGCCGGACGGGCCAGCAATCGACATATATTCGCCGTCGCGGATATCGAGATGAATGCCGGAAAGCGCGTGCGTCTCGACCTCATCAGTCAAAAACACTTTCTGCACATCGTTCAGTTGGATGAGAGGGTTGGAGCGGTTGTTCATGGTAGTTCTTTAGCTGAGTTATTTGAGGGCGATGCGGCTGTGCGCGTCCCACGCGCTGGTGTCGGAGAGAATGACCTGATCGCCGGGCTGCAGGCCGTTCAGGATTTCAATGGTGTTGACGGAGCTTTTGCCGAGCTTGACCGGCGTGCGCACGGCCTCCCCACTGGTG
>JBBSEO010000320.1:0-2236 GCA_038239645.1 Chthoniobacterales bacterium
ACCTCGATGAAAATTCCGGTCGAAGTCTGGGTGCATCGGTATCGGCAGCACGACGCGCCCATCCTGGTCACGCGCGGAACATTTATCTACGTGGCGATCGATAACAACGGGCGACCGATTCCGGTGCGCCGGGAATCCGCCGAGTAGTTACTGGGATCCGGAAGCCGAGACGGACTCAGGCCCGGTCGACGTCGTGGTCACCGGCTCGGAGGGTTCAGTCTTGATCGGGCGCTGGCGCGATTTGGTGTAGAGCTTCTGCAGCTTCACCCGGCCATGGCTCTGTTTTTTGACATAACGGGCATACGCCGCCTGTTGCCGTCCACTCTTCGTTAGGTAGGAGCTGCAACCGCCGCAGCCCAGGGCGAGGATGACGAGGAAAGTGACAGAATTTTTCATGAGGCTTTTTTCAGGAAGGCGGCGTCTTCGCGCGCCACGATCAGGCCCGCGCGTAACATTTCCGCGATGACGGAGTAAATCTTCAATTCGCAAACCGAGTTGAGCCGGAACAATTGCTCGATCGTCATCCGGCGCCGATCCATCAGCTGCCAGGTGCGTTCGCCAACCGGCAACAGGCGCTCGTCCGCGTCCGATGGCCAGGCGAAGAAATCGCTCGAGCGTTCCAGCGGTGTGCGCGCGTCCGGCAGGAGTTTGCGCAAGGCGTGGAGTTCGTCGCGCGATTGCATCGCGGAGAGCAGGAGGTCCTGAGGACTGGCGTTGATCTCGGCCGATTGCAGACAATCGGTGATGGGTTGCGCGCCGGTGGTAAATGAAAACGTCCCGGGCATATCGTCGCATTGGAACAACTGCCAGAATGCTTCTTCGCCCGTGAGATGCTGGAACTGGCCGCTTCGCGGGGCGCCGTCGCGAAAGGCAAAAGTGGCCATGCGTTCCGAGTTGCCGTTGAGCAGACAAAGCTCGCCGGTCTGGCCGGAGCTGATGATCGTCTGGTGAATAGTGATGAGATCGAAGTTCGCCAAATCACCGCGCAACTGCTGGCAATTGCCGGAGGCCGCGCCGCCAGGAATCTGTTGCACCTGAATGGCCATTTGCTCGCAGACGAAAAGAAAAAATGTCGGGATGCGCTTGCAAATAGCGTCGAAGTTTTGCTTGTCGAAACATTGCAGGCTGACCAGTTCCTGCGCCATCGCCGTGTGCAACCGGGGGATTTCCGCGAGCGATTCCACGCCGCCGAAAAGGTCCCCGCGCGAAAGAAAACTGCGGGATTCGGGCTCGCCGGGCGCGCAGCGTGTTAGTTCGATCACGCCCCGGTTCACGCTATAGAGACCGTCGGCGACGTCGCCGGTGCCGTAAAGGCGCTCTCCTTTTTGCAAATGCCGGACCCGGGAAAGCTCTCCTAAAGCTTTCAATTCCACCGGTTTAAGGGTGGTGCAAAAGGAGAAGAAGTCGCGGCAGGGCACGGTTTATAGAGGTGACAGCGACGTGTTGTGGGAGACACGCCGCCGGTTTCTATCAGCGAATTGCGTGCCTTCGCCTGCTGGTAACGGGCCCTTCCCGGGATAAAATCCCGCGTGGTCGCTTATCTCTTCGAACGCTTCCCGAAATTCTCCCAGACCTTCTGTTATCGCGAAGTCGCGGAACTCTTTCGGCAAGGAGAACGGCCCGCGATCTTTTCCCTGCGCGCCCCGGAATCCGGACCAACGCAAGATTGGGATCCGGCGATCATCCAACGCGTGGAATATCTGGCGGAAGGAGACGTCTTCGCCCGGGCTGCTGATGCCGCCGCGAAATCGCTCGGACGCGATGCGCGCGCGACCTTGCGGGAGTGGCGCGGAAAGCCGGACTCGCTTCGCCTCCATCAAGCCGTTTATCTCGGCGCCAAACTGCGCGCGCTGGGCGTGACGCATCTGCACACGCATTTCGCCGGCATGGGCGCGCGGACCGCGTATTGGCTGCAAAAATTTTACGACATTCCCTGGAGCGTGACCGTGCATGCGAACGACATTTTCGCGCCGCGACCCTACGAAATTGGACTGCCGCAGATGATGGCGAGCGCGCGGACGGTGGTAACGGTGAGCGATTACGCGGCGAATCTTTTGCGGGAAAAATTTCCGGAGACACGCTTCGTCCGCGTCTATAACGGAATCGATCTCGCTGATTTCAACGCGAGTTCGTTCGCCGCGCCGGCGCGCCTTGTTTTTGTGGGACGCCTGATCGGCAAAAAGGGAGTCGATGTTTTGCTCGACGCCTTGCGCCAGTTGCGGACGCTGCCATTTGC
>JBBSEO010000321.1:0-2212 GCA_038239645.1 Chthoniobacterales bacterium
ACCGCACTGATGTGGTCGCCGGTTCTGACCGGCGTCGGGATTGGCAGCGGAATCTGCCTGCTCTTCGCGCTGCCTTCATTGCTCCGCTTTCGCCGCGTCTCGCCGTTGCTGACGCTGCGCGCCGCCGCCGGACAGTCCGGTTCGATTCCCGCTCGTCGCGACCCACTTCTTTACCTTGCCTACCTCGCGCTGATTTTCAGCATCGTCGGTTTTTCCATCTGGCAGAGCGAGACGTGGCAGCGAGGAGTGATTTTTGCGGTCGCCCTGGGAATCGCGGTTGCGATCTTCGCCCTCGTTGCCCGCTTACTCGTCGCTCTCGTGCGTCGCGCTCTTCCCCGTCGCCTGAGTTTCGCCTGGCGTCAGGGTCTGGCGAACTTGCATCGGCCCAATAATCGCACCCAGCTTCTGATCATCTCGCTCGGCCTCGGCACATTTCTTCTCCTGGCATTGCAACTGACCCGTGGCGTCCTTCTTTCTCAGTTCCGCACGCTCGATCGCAACGATCAGCCCAACATTTTTCTCTTCGACATTCAGCCCGACCAACGTAACGCCGTCGCCGACCTCGTCCGCTCGCTCGGCTTCCCAATCATTCAGCGCGCGCCCATCGTCTCGATGCGCCTGACCGAAGTGAACGGACGCAAGAGCAGCGATCTTCTCGCCGACCCGAAGCGGCGCCTCCCGGAATGGGAATTGCAACGCGAGTATCGCTCGACCTTTCGCGATCAACTGGTCGACACGGAAAAAATCGTGGCCGGCCGGTGGATCGGTCGAATCAATTATCATCCGGGCGATGTTGTCCCGGTTTCGCTTGATCGTGAGATCGCCCGCGACCTCGCGGTGCAGGTGGGCGATTCGCTGGTTTTCGACGTCCAGGGCGTGCCGATCAAAACGCAGATCGCCAGTCTGCGCGAAATCGATTGGAAACGTTTCCAAACCAATTTCTTCGTCGTCTTTCCCACCGGTGTCCTCGAAAGCGCGCCCGGTTTCGAAGTCCTCGTCAGTCGTGCCGCCACGCCAGCTGAATCGGCGCGATTGCAGAGCTCAGTGGTCGCGAAATTCCCGAACGTTTCTGCGATCGACCTGGCTGCGGTCATTCAAACCGTCGATTCCGTTCTCGCGAAAGTCGCGCTCGCCATTCGCCTCATTTCATTCTTCACCATCGCGACTGGCTTGATTGTGGTCGCGAGCGCGATCTGGAGCGGCCGCTATCAGCGCGTGGAGGAAAGCGTGCTCTTGCGCACCTTTGGCGCGTCGCGAGGACAGATCTGGCAGATTCTCACCGCGGAATATTTTTTTCTCGGGCTGCTGGCGAGCATGACCGGAACACTCCTGGCCGTGGCCGCGAGTTGGGCGCTGGCCGTCTACGTTTTCAAAATCGAGTTCATCCCCAATCTTTGGTCAGTTCCGATTGCGATCGTGGCGACAACGGCACTCACCGTTCTCCTCGGCCTTGCGACCAGTCGCGGCGTCGGTCACGCCCCGCCGCTCAGCATTTTGCGCTCGGAGACAAGTTAACGATTCTTAAGCTCAACCGCTGATTGCCCGGCGGCGCGCAGCCGCTGGTTGAGCGCGGGCAAGTCTTCCTCCACGATCTTCTTCCATTTTGCCGTCGCCGCGGGTGCCTCCTCTATCACTTGAGCGACCGCGGTTTTTACCGAACCGCGCGGCGCCGCGTCCACTTCCTGTAACGTGGCGAAGAGACGCTGGGCCCGCGTCAGTTCGTCAAAGGTTAGCGGTGAACCAGACCGCCGGTTTGAGGGCGCGATCTCTTCCAGTCTCGCGACGAAGGCCGCAATCTCGTTCTCGGCCGGATTTTCCGCCAAGTTGCGTTTGGCCATTTCCTCCACCAGCGCGTCGAACTGTTTTCCAATCGGTTCGAGCGTCATTCGCAGGTCGTAAAGCTTCTTCGAGAGGTCGAACTGCATGGCTAATTCCGCGTTCGAAGTCTTCACTCGCGGATCCATTTTCAAGACGAGTTTCTGGGTCAAAGTTTTTCCTCCCGCGTTAAGAGTGACCACGTAATCACCCGGCAACGCCCATGGTCCGGTCGGCTCGGGCGCGGTGTTGCGATAGATCGCCGCGATCGGGAATTCCGGCTTCAGATTCGGCAAGGGCGTGTAGTGCACGTCCCAGAGAAATCGGTGCCAGCCGACGGCGTTTGACAGCGTCCGCGCGGGCCGCAGCCAGTATTCCGGCACGCGCAACTCCTTCG
>JBBSEO010000322.1:0-2206 GCA_038239645.1 Chthoniobacterales bacterium
CGGCGAAAAATCTGCGGGAAGCGCGCGAAACGATTCTGGCGCAGCCGCCCGAGCTGATCATCCTCGATTTCGATCCGCCCTTTCCGGGAACGATGGCGTTTTTGGAGGAGGTCCGGGCGGCATGTCCGGAGACGCGTGTGCTCGTGCTCGCGCCGGGAATTTCTCGCGAGGTCATGGAAGAGCGCGGAGCCAGGGCCGGGCTGCATTTCCTAGAAAAGCCATTCGAGTTAATGGATTTCGGCACCGCGGTGCAGGCCATGCTCGCGCCGGGAAGCTCGCGCGGCACGCTGGCCGATCTTTCAATCGCCGATGTCGCCATGCTGGGATGTGTGGGTGGTTTAACCGCCTGCTTCGAGATTCGGGCGCATCCGGGCGGCGAAGGCGCGTTGCATCTGGCGGCGGGCCGGATTCAGCACGCGGCGACGCGGCAGAACAGCGGGAGCGCGGCGCTGATCGAGATGCTCGGATGGAAAAAGAGCAGCTTTCTCGAGGAAGGTCTGCCGGCGCACGGCCCGCGTTCGTTCGCGCCTTCGTGGAGGCACGAGCTGACGGAGGCGTTGCGCGCGCGCAAGTCCGAGGATTTTCAGCTCGAAGCCGAACTCGAAAAAACCGGGAAGCGCATCCTCCTGATCGACGACACCGAAATGCTCCTGATCTTCGTGGCCGATTCGCTCGCGCTGGCGGAGCCGACCTGGGAAATCTTCAGCGCGTCGAGCGGCGCGCGCGGAGTGGAAGAAGCGAAACGTCTCGTGCCCGATCTTGTCCTGGTCGATTTTAGCATGCCGGACATGCTGGGCGACGAAGTTTGCCGGCAACTTCTGATCGCCCCGGAAACGTCCCGACTTCCGGTCATCATGATGTCCGGTCACGAAAGCGAGATGAAGCGCGTGACGAAACTTCTCCCGAACGTCGTGGCCAGCATCGCGAAGCCGTTCCTCTCCGAAGCGCTCGTCGCCTTGGTAAAAGGGACGTTGCCGCGCGGGCCGATGGCGGAAATGCCGCCGCAAATTTTTGTGCCCCAGCTCAGATCCGAGAATGTCTCGGAGGAAATCGCGCCAGTCCTGCCAGGGTTTTCGACGGTGGCGGAAATTCCGGTCAAGGATGCGAACGAAGTCTTGTTAGACCTGCCGTTGGATGTCGTGGCGATGGAGTTCACCTCGCATTTTCAGATCGGATCGATCCGCGCGCGGCTGGCGGCGCCGACGGTGGCGATTCAAATTCCTGCTCTCGCGGCGCGCGCTTCCTTGCCGCTGGGAACAGGATTTCAACTGGGCGACGTTGATCTCGACGCGCGCGGCCAACTTTCGCTCATCCGTCTGCGACCGACGACGCAGCCGTTTCGGCCGGTGCACACGAATGGCGCCTTCGAGGTTAATGGCGTTACCGTCGTGCCGGCGAATGCGCGCGAGCGATCGCAACTGATGTCGTCCGCCAATTCCTCGATGACGATGCAGTTGTTCGCGCCGCTCGAGCTGGTCTCACTCGATCTCTCTCCCTTCCTCGAAGTGTGGCAGTTGGTGCTGCGCTGTCGCAGTAACGATGTGCGCGTGACCTTGAACTCGGCGAACGACGAAGTGAAAAGCGGCGCCACCTTTCGAACGTCCTCGATCGCGCTGGACGACTCGCGACACATCGCCGAACTGACGCTGACCCCCGCGGAAACCTAGTCTATTCCGAGGGCACGAAATGTTTCGTCGATATGCCGGAAGTGCACGTCGAGCGAACAAAGGCGATCGATCTCGTCCGCGGAAAGGTGCGCGGTAATTTCGCTCTCCGCTTTGGCATTGTCCGCTAACGACTTTTCGCCCTCCCACGTTTTCATCGCGGCACGCTGCACGGCTTCGTAGGCCGTCTTGCGCTCGAGCCCGGCGCGTGTAAGCGCAAGCAGGAGTGACTGGCTGAAATACAGGCCGCGTGTTTGCTCGAGATTACGCTGCATGTTCTCAGGATAAACGCGCAGACCGGCGACGAGCTCGCGCAGTTTTACGAGCATGTAATCGAGCAGGGTGCAGGCGTCGGGCAAAATAATCCGCTCGGCGCTGGAATGGCTGATGTCGCGCTCGTGCCACAACGCGACATTCTCCAGCGCGGTGACAGCATGGCCACGAATGACCCGCGCCAATCCACTGAGGCGCTCGCCCGTGATGGGATTGCGCTTGTGCGGCATGGCAGAGCTGCCTTTCTGGCCTTCGCTGAAAAATTCCTC
>JBBSEO010000323.1:0-2200 GCA_038239645.1 Chthoniobacterales bacterium
CAAAGCGCGGGTTGCCACGCAGAGAATCAAGGAGCGGATCGACTTTGATGACGAGGAGAAGGGCGAAAGATTCGTTCGCCTGATAGCTGCGCTCCAGCCAATCGATCGCCTGCTCTTTCTCGCCCAAGCCCGCATAAGCCAGAGCGTAGCCAAAAGCCCACTCCGCGCCGGCTTTCTTCTCGAGTTCTTTCGCCCGGTCGAGAGTCTGCAGTGCCTGCGCTCGGTCGCCTTTGACTCCATAGCACTGAGTTAAAAACAACATGGAATGGAAATCACCGCCGCTCGATCGAAACGATTCCTGAAATTGCGCCACCGCTCCCTCGAGGTCCCCGCTCAGTTCCAGGCAAAGACCGAGGCTGTCCTGCGCCTGGGCAAAAGCAGGGTCGAGCTGAATAGCTTCCCGAAAAATTTCCATCGCTTCGGGATAGCGGCGCGCATAACGGTAGGAGCTGCCCAGTCGCTGGCGCACCGGTAATGACAGCGGGTCGAGTTGCAGAGCGCGCTTCGCTTCGGTGATGGATCCTTCGAACTCGCCCACGCCCGACAAGAGGCTTGAGAGATAATAGTGGCCCTGGGATAGGTTCGAGTTCAAAGCGATGGCATGTTCAAATTCCCGCCTCGCCTCCCTAATCTTCAATTCTGAAAGCGCGATCGCGCCGAGTGCAACATGGGCTTCGGGAAGATCGCGGTTGAGCGCAATCGCCTTCTCGGCTGCCACTCTCGCCTGGGCGAGCACTCCCGCGGCAGGCGTTCTGGAGTAGGAAGTTTCCGAGGCATACCCTTCCGCCAATCCGGCGTAGGCGAGCGCGTAATTCGGATCCACCGCGATAGCTTGTTTATACGCATCGATCGCCTTGGTGTTGTCCTCGTACGTCCTTTTGGCGAACAGAAAACGAGCCTTGAAATAAATGTCGTGCGCCTCCGTGCTCTGAGTTGCCGGGGTGATGATCGTAGCTTGTTCAACCCTCGTTAGCTTTGCCTGCAGGGCATCGGCGACCCGGGTGGCGATATCGCTTTCGACCGTGAAAATATCAGTCAGGCTGCGATCGTAGGTATCAGCCCAAAGGTGAACATCCGCGCGCGCATCGATCAATTGCACGTTCACCCGTACTTTGCCGCCCG
Organism: Chthoniobacterales bacterium; assembly: GCA_038239645.1. GTDB lineage: Bacteria > Verrucomicrobiota > Verrucomicrobiia > Chthoniobacterales > UBA10450 > AV69. Next base: position 1,123 of record JBBSEO010000323.1, read on the forward strand.
CTTTCTGCACCGTCCCTTCCAGAACGCTGGCGACACCGAGTTGTTGCGCGACCGTTTTGAGATCCTCCGGTCGGCTCTTATACCTCGCCGTGGACGTGCGGGAGATGACCTTTAGGTCAGCGATACTCGCGAGCTTGGTCAAAATCTCGTCCTGCACGCCCTCGGCGAAATAGGCATTCTCCTGGTCGCTGCTCAAATTTTCGAAAGGCAGAACGGCGATGCTCTTGTCAGAGAGGCCCACGCGCTGTTCCGGTGCGGCCGAGGAAGTGGCCGCGATCGGCGCGGGAGCGGGGTCGAAATGCCGACGAGAGAAAAGCCAGGCCGCGCCCACGGCAAGCACGATCCCGGTCAATACGGCCAAACCAAGCTTGGTCCAGAGCGCCTTTGCGCGCGGCGCGGATGTGGCGGGCGCCGCAGTCGGGCGTAGCCGCGACGGAAGCTCAGCATTGCCGGCGGCGTCGGTGTAAAGATTGAAGAGATGCACGCGCGTGCCGTGCTTCACTTCGGCTTCGCCCAGATCGTGCAGGTGCGCGTGCCACCGCGGATAGGGCGCGAGATCGTCGGCGAGACGTTTCGAGAGCAGAATGTGACCGGCGTCGCCGCAATCCATCACCCGCTGAGCGAGATCGATCCCTGCGCCGGCGATGTTCGCGCGCTCGTTCACATCGCGCACTTCGTGCACCGGGCCGCTGTGAATGCCCATCCGGAGCGGCAATTCCGGATGCGCCTTCAACGCTTCGCTTATCTCGAGCGCGCATTCCACTGGCGCCTCGGGCTTACCGCGAAACGCCAGCGCCATTCCATCCCCCGTCGGCAGCCGAATGAGGTCGCGTTTGCCTTTGCTCGCACGCACCGGGGAGGTTTCCTGCACCAGCTTCTTCAGCGTCTCCAGCCGATCGCGCTGCTCGGTGATGAGCAATTTGGAATAGCCGACGATGTCGATGAAAAGGACATGCGCCAGATCGAGCTTTATCCCGGCCTCAATTTCGTCGCCCATCGGAGGCGATCATGCTCGCTCGCGGAACTCGTCGCGAGCCAATTCACGCGAGCGCATCTTGGGGGAAAGGCGGCGGCACCG
>JBBSEO010000324.1:0-2200 GCA_038239645.1 Chthoniobacterales bacterium
GGCGAAGGTGGCGACAATCATTTCCGTGGGGAATGGCTGAAGAAGTTGCGGGCGATTTGCGACGAGTCGGACGTGCTCCTGATTTTCGACGAAGTGCAGTGCGGCGCGGGCACCACCGGCAAAGGCTGGTGCTGCCAGCATTTCGATGTCGTGCCGGACCTCGCGGCCTTCGGCAAGAAGGTGCAGGTCTGCGGTGTCGTCGCCGGACCACGTCTCGATGAAGTAAAGGACAACGCCTTTCGTTTGCCCTCGCGCCTGAATTCGACTTGGGGCGGAAACTTCACCGATATGGTGCGGTCGAAGCATTACCTGCGCGTGATCGAAGAAGAAAGTCTGGTGGAGAACGCCGGCAAGGTTGGCGCGTATTTTGTCGAGCAATTGCGCGCGCTGCAGCAGGAATGCGAGATGATTTCGGCGGTGCGCGGGCGCGGATTGTTCATCGCGTTTGATCTGCCCGACGCGAAAACGCGCGACGAAGTCTGGCGCCAATTGTTCGACGCCGGCGTTCTGGCTTTGAAGTCGGGCGAAGACGCGATTCGCTTCCGTCCCGCCCTCGACCTTTCGAACGCGGTCGTGGACGAAGCGCTCGATCTCATTCGCCAGAAATGCAAAAAATGAAGCGCGGCTCCAAAACGCCGACCGCGAAGCTGGCGAAATTAAAAGGCGCGAGCCGCAACGGCGCGCATCAGCCGGCGTCTTTGCACGAGGTTCTGCGAAAGCTCGGGCTCGATCGCGAGAACGACGGCGCATTCTCGGGCAAATGGGGCGGCAACGGCGAGGTGATCGAGAAATTTTCGCCAATTGACGGCAAGTTGCTCGCGCGCGTGCGCACCGCATCGGAGAAGGATTGCGAGCAGGCCATCGTCCAGGCGCAAAAAGCTTTTGAGAAGTGGCGCACGACGCCGGCGCCGGTCCGCGGCGAAACCGTTCGTCAGCTCGGCAACGCCTTGCGTGAAGCGAAGAACGACCTGGGTCAGCTCGTCACGCTCGAGATGGGAAAAATCGTCGCGGAGGGCGAAGGCGAAGTGCAGGAGATGATCGACATCTGCGATTTCGCCGTCGGCCAGTCGCGCATGCTTTACGGCCTGACCATTCAGTCGGAGCGCGCGAGCCATCGCTTGATGGAGCAGTGGCATCCGCTTGGCATCGTCGCGATCATTTCAGCTTTTAACTTTCCGGTCGCGGTTTGGTCGTGGAATGCCGCGCTCGCGGCCGTCTGTGGCGACGCCACGATTTGGAAGCCGTCTGAAAAAACTCCCCTGACGGCAATTGCGGTCATCAAAATTGCCGAGCGAGTCTGCCGGCAAACCGGCGCCGATCCCGCCGTCTTCTCGTTAGTCGTCGGCAACGGGCCCGCCGTCGGCAAAAAGCTCGCGGCCGATAAACGCATTCCGCTCGTTTCCGCCACTGGTTCGACCCGCATGGGATTCGATGTCGGCCAAACCGTGCACGCGCGCCTCGGCAAGAGCATTCTCGAGCTCGGCGGCAACAATGCGCTCGTCGTCACGCCGTCCGCCGACATCGACATGGCGGCGCGTTCGATTTTCTTCGGCGCGGTCGGAACGGCGGGGCAGCGCTGCACTTCCACGCGCCGCGTCATCGTGCACGAATCGGTCGAGAAAAAGCTGCGGGAGAAATTGCTCGCCGCTTACAAATCGATGCGGATCGGGAATCCACTCGATCGACAGACGCTGGTCGGACCTCTGATCGATCCGGCCGCGGTGGAGAACGTGCAGCGTTCCATGACGAAGCTGAAGAAAGAAGGCGGCAAGATTTTGTTCGGCGGCGAAAAGCTCAATGGCGCGAAATATTCCGGTGGCTGTTACATGCGGCCCGCGCTGGCGACGGCGAAGCCAGACTTCGACATCGTGCGGGAGGAGACCTTCGGGCCGCTCGTCTACCTGATGACCTATCGCGAGTTCGACGACGCGCTCGCGATGCATAATGACGTGCCGCAGGGCTTGAGCTCTGCCATCTTCACGGACGACATGCGCGAAGCGGAGAAATTTCTCAGCGTAGTCGGGAGCGACTGCGGCATCGCCAACGTCAACGCCGGCACGAGCGGCGCTGAAATCGGCGGCGCGTTTGGCGGCGAGAAAAATACCGGGGGCGGCCGCGAGAGTGGGAGCGATTCGTGGAAGAGCTATATGCGGCGTCAGACCAACACGATCAACTTCTCGACCGAGTTGCCGCTGGCCCA
>JBBSEO010000325.1:0-2172 GCA_038239645.1 Chthoniobacterales bacterium
AAGTTTGTTCAAACCGCGCAGGGTGGCGGCGGCGTCGCTGCTGCCGCCGCCCAACCCGGCGCCATGGGGAATGCGCTTTTGTAAATTCAGCGAAACGTTCGCCGGCATTTTTGTCTGCGCGAAAAAAAGACGCGCTGCTCGCACGACGAGATTATCCTCGCCGGTCGACAGAGAAGAATCGTTGCAGCGAAAGTGGAAATCCCTGGCCGCGTCGATCTCAAGCGAATCGCTCAAGGTGATCGGCGCCATCACCGTTTCGATTTCATGGAAGCCATCGTCACAGCGACGCAAGACGCGGAGCGAAAGATTCACTTTGGCGGACGCGCGCTCTTCCATACCTTGGCATCTGTCGATGAATTTCGCTGAATTGACGAGATGAAATCTGCGCGCGATCGCCTCATCATCGCGCTGGATGTGCCAACCGGGGGAGAAGCCATCGCTCTCGCCCGTAAACTTCGTTCGTTCGCCGCGACGATGAAGGTGGGCCTGCAACTTTTCATCGCGGAAGGACCGGAACTCGTGCGCGCGCTTCGCGGCGAAGGCGTCGATGTTTTCCTCGATCTGAAACTGAACGACATTCCGAATACGGTCGCGCGCGCGGTTGAATCAGCCGCGAAGCTCGACGTCCAGATGCTGACGTTGCATCTGAGCGGCGGCGGCGAAATGATGCGGGCGGCGATTGGAGCTGCGCCGGCGAGTCTTTTGCTGCTGGGCGTGACGGTTTTGACCAGCGCGGATTCGGCCACGCTGCGCGAGGTTGGGATTAATCATGAGCCGGCGCAGCAGGTCGAACGTCTCGCCACTCTTGGGTTGCAAAGCGGATTGCGAGGCTTCGTCGCCAGCGCGCAGGAACTGCCAACGCTGCGCCGACTCGCCGGTCACGCGGCCAGACTTGTCATTCCCGGGATCCGTCCGGGGCAGGCGAACACAGACGACCAAAAACGGACCGCGACGCCGGCGGAAGCAATCGCCGCGGGCGCGGATTATCTGGTGATTGGACGCCCAATTATCGCGGCACCGGACCCGGCTGAAGCGGCGCAGTCGATCCTGGTAACATTCGCTGCTTAGCTGTGTTGGTTCCGACGCTCTTCGTAATCGATGATCCGATCGGGTGGGATGGCCCAAAAAATATGGCGATCGATGAAATCCTGTTGTCGACCGACTTGCCCGCGATTTTACGCTTTTATCGGTGGGCGGAATCGAGCGTGTCTTTCGGCTATTTCGGCAGAATTGCTGAGGCACGCGAATTTGCCGGCGACCGGCCATTGGTGCGCCGCTGGACTGGCGGCGGCATTGTTCCTCACGGGAAGGATACGACGTACTCGCTCATCATTTCGAGGGCCGACGGGGAAATCGGCGTGCGCGATATTTATCGACTCACGCACGAACGCATCCGGCACGCACTGGCCCGGAGCGGCGTCAGCGCCACGCTCGCGACTTCCAAGATGGAAAAAGTCTCGGATCGCTGTTTCGCGAATCCGGTCGTGGCCGATGTCCTTGAAAATGACCGCAAGATCGCCGGCGCGGCCCAGCGCCGAACGCGCGACGGATTTTTGCTTCAGGGCAGCATCCAGCGCGACGGCCTGCCCGAAACCTTTCGTGAAGCCATGGCCCGCGAACTGAGTTCAGATTGCCGAACCTTAGCGATGGACGAGGCGCAGCTGCAAAGGGCAGAGAAATTGGCCGCGGCGAAGTACGCGACCAAGGCGTGGACGGAGAGGCTTTAGGAGAGCTGCAGCTTTGACATCGATAACCGAAACTCTATCCTGAACTTGTGGGAGTTTCAGTGCGTTCAAGTTCAACCTCGGCCTTGCCGGTCCACGTGTTAAGTGCGGCGATGGCGCCTGTTTTGCGGCAACTGGAAGAGGTTTCCGATCGTATCGCGCGGCAATCGGCGGCGTTCGATCCGGCGATCGAAGGCTACGTCAGTTACGCGCTCAATAGTAACGGCAAGCAGCTGCGCCCGCTTCTCGCCTTGCTCGCGGGCGGTGCGACCGGTGAAGTTACTTCCGCGCACGTCGACCTCGCGGTCATCATCGAGCTAATTCATCTCGCCAGTCTGGTGCACGACGACATTTTGGATGAAGCCGAGCGTCGCCGCGGCCTTCCGACGTTGAACGCGCGTTGGGGAAATGGGTTGAGCGTGCTCCTGGGCGATTCGCTTTTTGCCCA
>JBBSEO010000326.1:0-2169 GCA_038239645.1 Chthoniobacterales bacterium
TGGCCCGCCTCGCCTCCTACCCGGTTGCGGCCACCGCCGTCCTCGTTTGCGCCGCCGTATTATCTTTGAAAATTTATCAGACGCCTGCGTCGCCGAGCGTGGCGCAAGTTCAAGTGCAGCGCGCCGTGCCGGTGCAGACCAGCGACTGGGATTTGGCGGCAGGGGCCGCTCCCGTTTTCGCCGCCTCGTCGCGTCCGGTCTACAACCCAAATCTTTCAACTCACCGGAAGAGCGCTCCGCCGCGTTATGTGCTTGATAGCATGCCCGTGAGTTATGAATCGAGTTTGCGGTTTTAGGGACGCAGCGCTTCGGTGCGCCTTGTTTGGCCTGCTGCTTGGCGGAGTGACGATGGGCGCTCGGGCCCAGTCCCCGCCAGCGTCCGCCTCCGATCTTAGCCACGAAGTAAAACAGGTTTTCGATCGCGCCGCGCGCGCGGTGATTAAGATTCGCGGCTCCGACGAGCACAGCGATCTTTCGGGCACCGGTTTTTTCATCGATCCGACGGGAACGATTTACACCGCTTATTCGGTGGGCGGAGAAGCGACCAATTTTACGGTCGAGTTCGGTGGAAAGAAGGTCCGCGCCCGTCGCCTGGTCGCCGATCTGCGCAGCGGAATCGCGATGCTGAAGATCGACGCCGCCACGCCCACGCTGCCCCTGGGTAAATCAGAGGGCATGGCCGTGGCCACGCCGTTGGTCATGATTGGTTTTCCTCTCGATTTGCCCCAGACCCCGAGTTTCGGTTTGGTCGGCGGTTTCGATAACAAATATCTCGATCGTTATCTCACGACCACGCATCTGCGCGTGAACATGCCGTCGCAGCGAGGCGAGGCCGGCGCGCCGCTCTTGAACATGCATGGCGAAGTCATCGGCATCGCCGTCAGCAGTCTGGAAAACAGTTCGTCTCTCTATGCCCTGCCGATCGAGGCGGCGGAGAAAATTCGCGCGGATTTTGTTCGTTTCGGCGAGATCCGGCATGGATGGGTCGGCGTCAACGTGGCTGAAGCGGCGGAAGAACACGAAGGGTCGCGCGCGGAGATGACGCAACTCGTGGATGGCACGCCCGCCGCGAACTCTGGTCTGCGTCCGGGCGATATCTTGTTAAGAGTCGGGCAGAAACCAATTCATCAACCGGAAGATGTGATCGATGCCTCGTTCTTCATTACCGCGGGCGAGATGGTTCCGATCACGGTTCTGCGCGGCGACGAGAAGATCACCGTTAACGTTGCCTCGGAAATTCACCCGCTGAGCCGCCAGCAAAATCCGACGATGCTGGCGCAGCCCAGCTTCAACCAGGCTTTACCCTTGAAGCTGGAACGTCCGCCGGAACGGACGCCGGAATAGCCGCGGTTACTTTCGGTAACCGGGCGTCTCTTTCGCGTAGCTCGTTTCCTTGACCGCTTCGCGCGGGCCGCCCCATTTGAGCGTGGCCGAAGCGCTCACGATATCGACCGCGGCGTCGTAGCGCCCGATCAATTCGTGGCCCTGCGAATCGGTAAAATCGACTTTCGGATCCTCCACAAACAAATGCGCGTAGCCGAGATCGAAATCCAGGTTGCGGGTGGGTGACCACTTCACGCCTGCGGAAAGAAAGTAGCGATTGTTATCCGGCACGCGCGGGGTCCGGAATTCCGGACCTTTGATTGGCGTCTCGTCGTAGGCGAATCCAGTCCGGAAAGTCAGGCTGGGACAAGCGTAGTATTCGAAGCCGATGGCGTAGCGGCGAGAATCTTCATAATTGATGTTCAGGATACTTTCGGGCGTCCCAGGATTGGAGAACGTAATCGGCACGCTTTGCAGCCGGCTCCAACGCGTCCAGGTGATGTCGCCCATGAGGGCAAAATGCTGCGCGAAACGCTGGTAGGCACTGAGGTGAAAAATGTCCGGAAGATCGATCTGCGCCGTCGCGGCCTGCTTGAAAAAGATGTTTTGCAGTGCCGCGGGCGCGGGGAATTGCACGGGCGAGCCGGGCGCGGTGATCAGCGGCACGCGACGGAAATCCGCGGTGCCGGACAGAGTGTGGTCGATGCCGGAGCGATAGCTAAACCCGACTCGGCCATCCTGAAAGAATGAATTCTCGCCTTCACGCGCTTTCCGGTATTCAAAAACGGCGCCGACCGTAAATCCGATACTCCAGTCATCGCCTTCCACTTCGGTGACGCCGTCCAA
>JBBSEO010000327.1:0-2160 GCA_038239645.1 Chthoniobacterales bacterium
CCCTGGTGGAAAGAACACCGCGACTGGTTCGGTTCACTCGAACTGCCAGATGGCCGCAAGAATTTGCGTTTGTGGGATGAACAACAATTTACTACCTGGTTCGAGCCTTACCTTCCCTCCTTCGACTTTTCGAAGCCGGCGCCGGTCCGGGCGCTGATCGATAACACCGTTTGGTGGGCGACGCAGTATCAACTCGACGGTTTCCGCCTCGATGCGGTCAAACACATCCTGCCCAGCTTCTGGTGGCAATTTCGTGCCGCGCTCCGGCAGAAGGTGAAACATCCGCTTTATCTTGTCGGTGAAACATTCAAAGACCGCGCCGGCATCGATGCCTTCGTCGGTCCTAATATGCTGGACGGCCAATTCGATTTCCCACTCTACGATTCAATCAAGGATGCGCTTGGAACCGGGAGCGCGCCGCTCGGTTCGGTCGATGACGCCCTCGTCTCCTCTGAGCACGCCTATGGCAAAGGAACGCTGATGTCCCCGCTCATTGGCAACCACGACAAAGGCCGATTCATGGCCTACGCCGACGGCGATCTGCCCGATCCGGTCTTGAAGAAGGAGGAGGAAGTCGGCTGGCAAAAACCGCCGGAAGTAAACAGCGCTTCGAGCTACGCCAAGCTCAAACTTGCCCAGGCCCTCCTGCTCGCGATCGATGGCGTGCCCATGATCTACTACGGCGATGAAATCGGAATGACCGGAGCCGGTGATCCGGACAATCGGCGCGACATGCGTTTCCATCAGCAGCTAACGAGTGAGGAAAACGATGTCCGCGACCATTTCGCAAAACTGACGGCGCTGCGGCGGTCGCATCCGGCGCTGCGTGGCGGGAGCCGTCGCACTTTGCTGAAAGACGCTGACGGCCTCGCCTTCGTCCGGGCGCAATTTGCCGATCGCGTCCTCGTGGTGATTAATCGCGCCAACCAACCACGAACGATGGCGCTCGATCTCCGCCCGGAAATCGAAGCGGCGACTCTGACTGATCTGCTGAGCAATGCGGCGGTCGAGTTGGATCAGGGAAACATTGTCGTTCCCCCGATGACGGCGCTCTTCCTCGCGCCGCGATCGGTGGGCAATCGATGATCCATTTTTTTCACGACGCTCGCTGCTCGGACTACGGGCGCGCCGGGCATCCGGAGGGGCCGCAGCGAATTCTCGCGAGCGTTCCGCTCTTACAGGAGCGGCATCCGGATTGGCGCTGGACCGAGCCGAAGGCCGCGACCTTGGAAGAGCTGGGTCGCGCGCATTCGGCGGAATACATCGCGCAGGTTCGGACGCGGAAAACCGATTTCGACGCGGATTGTCCCGCGCACCCCGGCATTTTTGGGCACGCGGCGCGGGCCAGTGGCGCGGCGATGGCAGCTGCGACCGCGGCCCTTGCGGGCGAGCGTGCTTTTAGCCTGATGCGTCCGCCCGGCCATCACGCCCTCCGCGACCACGCGATGGGTTTTTGTTATTTTGGACACGTGGCGCTGGCGGCTCTCGACGTCATCGCGCGAGGGGGAGAGCGGGTGGCGATTTGGGATTTCGACGCGCACCACGGAAATGGAACAGAAGCGCTCGTGCTCAATCACCCGCAGATTCGATTCGCATCCATTCATCAATTTCCGGGCTGGCCTGGAACCGGGACAACATCGATGGCAAACTGCTTCAACTATCCGGTCGCACCGATGTCTGCGCGCCGCGACCATGTCGAGGAGGTCGAGCGCGGCCTGCAGCAGTTGCTCGATTTTCGGCCTGATCTCCTTCTCGTCTCCGCCGGCTTCGACGCCTATCGTGGCGATCCCATCACCGAGATGACCTTGGAAAATGAGGACTTCGCGACTTTTGGAAATTGGCTCCGCGAGATCGATGTGCCCACGGCTGCAATTTTGGAAGGGGGCTACAGCGAAGAGTTGCCGGAGTTGATCGACGCCTTCCTCTCCTCCTGGGCGGGCTGAATCTTTGGGAATCGCCCTCGTTCGTTTGATCGCTGGCGATTTGCATTCAGTTGGTGAATAATTCCCGCTCGTCCGGGCCGTAGTTCAGCTTGGTAGAACGCTTGAATGGGGTTCAAGAGGTCGTGGGTTCAAATCCCGCCGGCCCGACGTTTTCACGCAATTTTGCACAGTGATGTTAGAATCGGCCTAGCACGGGAAACAGGCCGGTTGCGATCAG
>JBBSEO010000328.1:0-2103 GCA_038239645.1 Chthoniobacterales bacterium
CGTGATGTTGATCCTGAAAAATCGCGACGCCTTCGACGACAACTGGATTTACATCCACGACCCGAGCGTGCAGGTCGGGCGCATCCAAAACTTTCGCAGTTGGTCGCCTGAGATGGTGCCCGAGGCGGACAAGGCTTGCTATGGACTCGAATATTTCTGTTTCGAGCACGACGGCCTTTGGGATTCGACCGATGAGAAATTGATCGAGCTGGCGAAAAAGGAACTCATTCAGATCGGGCTCGCTCAGGAAGGCGATGTTCTCGACGGCTGTGTCGTGCGCCAGAAGAAGGCGTATCCAGTTTATGACGACGATTACGCGACGCATGTCGCGACCGTGCGCACCGAACTCGACGCCCGTTTTCCGAATTTGCACCTCGTCGGTCGCAACGGGATGCACAAATACAACAACCAGGATCACGCCATGATGACGGCGATGTTGTGCGCAGAGAATATCATCGCGAACACGGAGTTGTATGATCTTTGGCAGGTGAACGGCGACGCGGAATATCACGAAGCCGGCGAAGCTGCGGTCGAGGAGACGGCCGGCACGGGGCTGCGGCTGGTCCCGCAGCGTGTCGTCACGCCGGAGCTGGCGCCCGAAGGTTAAGCGCGGGCGTTATTCCGTCATCGGCACGCAACTGCAGAACAGATTGCGATCGCCGTAGACGTTGTCGATTCGGGCCACGCTCGGCCAGAATTTGTGTTCGCGTAAACGTTCCACGGGATAGGCCGCGGCTTCGCGCGAATAAGGATGCTCCCACTTGTCGGCAGCGATCTGCCGCATGGTGTGCGGCGCGTTTTTCAGGACGTTGTTCTGCTTGTCCGCTTCGCCTTTCGCGATCGCGCTCATTTCGGCGTGGATGGAAATCATCGCGTCGCAAAAACGATCGATCTCATCCTTCGGTTCGCTTTCCGTCGGCTCAACCATCATCGTTCCTGCCACCGGCCAGGAAATGGTGGGCGCGTGGAAGCCGTAATCCATCAACCGCTTCGCCACGTCTTCGACTTCAATCCCGGATTTCTTCCAGTCGCGCAGATCAAGAATGCATTCGTGCGCGACGAGCCCGTGTCGTCCCTTGAACAAAACCGGGAAGTAATCGTTCAATCGTTTGGCGATGTAGTTCGCGCTTAAGATGGCGACCTCGGTCGCGCGCTTCAATCCCGCGGGCCCCATCATTCGGATATACATCCATGAAATAGTGAGGATGCTCGCGCTGCCGTAGGGCGCGGCGGAAACGAGCCCGACGGGAGAGGTATTGTCAGTCGTCTTCGCCGGCAAAAATTTCGCCAGGTGTTGGGCCACGCCGATCGGGCCAACGCCCGGTCCACCGCCGCCGTGCGGAATGCAAAAAGTCTTGTGCAAATTCAGATGGCAAACGTCCGCGCCGATGTCGCCGGGCCGGCAAAGCCCGACCTGCGCATTCATGTTCGCGCCATCCATGTAAACCTGGCCGCCGTGGGCGTGCACAATCTCGCAAATCTCGCGGATCGTCGTCTCAAAGACGCCGTGCGTGCTCGGATAAGTCACCATGAGCGCGGCGAGATCTTTTGCGTGTTCGTCCGCTTTTACCCGCAAATCCGCGAGATCAATATCGCCATCTTTTAACGTCGCTACCGCCACGACCTTGAAACCCGCCATGACCGCGCTGGCCGGATTCGTCCCGTGCGCGGAAGTTGGAATGAGACAGACGTTGCGATGCGCTTCATTCCGCGCGGCGTGATATTCGCGGAGCGCGAGCAGGCCGGCGTATTCGCCCTGCGAGCCCGCATTCGGCTGCAGCGAGACCGCGGCGAATCCGGTGATCTCCGCCAGCCATTTCTCGAGCTGGTCGCACATCTCGCGGTACCCCGCTGATTGCGTTTCCGGCGCATAAGGATGCAGCCGGGCGAATTCCGGCCAGGAAATCGGAAGCATTTCTGCGGTCGCGTTCAACTTCATCGTGCACGAGCCGAGCGGGATCATCGAATGGCAAAGCGAAAGGTCGCGCGATTCGAGCCGCCGCAGGTAGCGCAACATTTCCGTCTCGCTGTGAAAGGTGTTGAAAACCGGATGCGTGAGGAACGGCGATTGGCGGGTTTCGATTTCCGTCGCGCCCTCCGGGA
>JBBSEO010000329.1:0-2069 GCA_038239645.1 Chthoniobacterales bacterium
AGAGCGCCGTGATCCGAGATTCGGAGCCGGAGCGAAACCGATTCACGATTTAACGACCTAACGAATCCCCATGGCTAAAGAAATTATTGCTCACATCAAATTGCAGATCCCTGCCGGCCAGGCTAACCCCGCCCCGCCCGTGGGCACCGCGCTCGGACCGCGCGGCGTTAACATCATGGCTTTCTGCAAGGAATTTAACGCCACCACCCAGAAACAGGCCGGCGACATTCTCCCGGTCGTCATCACCGTCTTTAAAGACAAGAGCTTCACCTTCATCACCAAGTCGCCCCCGGCGGCGATCCTCTTGAAGAAAGCCGCGAACATCGCCGCCGGTTCGAAAGAGCCGAACAAGATCAAAGTCGGCAAAGTGACGCGCAAACAGGTCATGGACATCGTGAAAACGAAACAGAAAGACATGAACTCGCGCAGCGACGAAGCGGCCTTCCGCGTCATCGCCGGCACCGCCCGCCAGATGGGCCTGGAGATCGTCGACTAGGGCCGCCACTCCGCCGCCGGTCGACCGCGCCCGAGGCCAGTGCTTTCAGCCGGCCCGCGAAAGTAGTCCAGCGCCTCAGCGTTGGGAGAATGGCTCTTCCATTTTCCGAAAGAGTCCCAGAGGGACGAAAGAAACCCGGGCGAACCGCAACCGTCCTTAAACTCTTCCGTCCCTGCGGGACTTCACGTGCTGCTCGGCGTGGATTAACGTCGGAGGCGAGCGCTCAGCAGGGTGGGAACGGCGAGGAGCTGGCTAACGACTGAGAAGATGACGAGCGCGAAGAGGGAACGGTCGTAGAGATATCCCATGATCGCGCTACCGAGGAACCAGGCGATGCCGTAGGCGGTATCGTAGAGGCCGAAGGCGGTGCCACGTTTGCGGGCAGCGACGATTTCGGTAACAAGCGCTTTCAGAAGCGAGCCTTCGATGCCGATGCCGATTCCCCAAAGGATCATGCCGAATAGAGCGGCGGTGGCGTTCCCGAGGAAAACGAAGGGGGCAAAGGCGGCGGCGAGGATCGCGGCGAGGACGACGATGGCGCGCCCGAATTTGTCGAAGAGGCGACCGAAGAGGAGTCCGCTCAGGGCGCCGCTGCCCATCGCGACCGCGTAGTAGATGGGGATGAGGTTGGGGGCGATGACGTTCGCTTTTTGGAAGTGGAAGCCGATGAGGGCGAAATCGGCGAGACCGGCGCCGAGCATCGCGCCGGCGACGAGGTAGATCCAGAATGGCGACGTTAATGCGGAAGTGGACTCGCGATGTTCCTGCTCGAGATCGTGCGGATTCGGATGGGTTCGTTGCGCGATGAGGACGAGCGCGAGGCAAAGGAACGCTGGCACGACGAACACGGCGAAGGCGGTGCGATAGCTATGGCCGAAATAGAGAATGGCGGCGACGAGGAGCGGGCCGAGGGTGGCGCCAGTTTGATCGAGCGCTTCGTTCAAGCCGAAGACCCAGCCGCTGCCGATCGATTTGCCGGCGTGCGAGAGCATCGCGTCCATGGCGGGTTTGCGAATGGCGCGGCCAGTGCGTTCGGCGACGATGCAACTGGCGCCGAGCGGCCAGGTGGTGACGAGCGCGAGCGCGGGAATGGCGAACTGGTTAATGGCATAGCCAATGACCGCGAGTGGCCAATATTTTTGGCTGCGATCGGCGAAGATGCCGCTGAGCGAGCGGAGGGCGTAGCCGACGAGTTCACCGAAGCCGGCGATAAAACCGATCGCGGTCGCGCTCGCTCCTAACGAGCCAAGAAAGGGGCCGGCGATGCTGCGGCCGCCTTCGTAAGTGAAATCGGCGAGCAGATTAATGAAGCCGATGAGCAGCACGAAGCGAAAGGCGCGTTTAGCGTTGGTCGCGCTTACGCTAGAACTCCGGGCGTCGCCGCGCGGTGGAAAGTCGCTCCGTCCCAAGCTGTCCTACGATTTTTCTTCGACTTCGACTTCGATGCCGCCGGTCCATCGGGCGAAGAAATTGTAGAGCGCGGCCATAATAATGCCGCCGACGAAACCCAGCGCGCCGTAGATGACTGGAAGGAAGAAGCCGACTCCGGCCATGATGGCGCCGATCACGGCGG
>JBBSEO010000330.1:0-2059 GCA_038239645.1 Chthoniobacterales bacterium
CGCGCGATGATCGACTGCGAACCGTCCCGGTAGAAAATTGTCTGCAGCGGGCGCGAATCCTCGTCGATCTCATCGTTCAGCTCTTCCTCCACCCGTAGAGTTTCGAACCGATTCATGGGATTAATCGAAGCGCCTCGCGCGTGATAAGCGCGCGGATGCAGGGCGCGCGCGGCTTCCGGAGTCTCCTTCACCTTTGACCAGAGTTGTTTCGCGTCAGATGAAGGCCGCATTGACATATATGTTCACGCGAACATATTCGTTGTCGAATGTTTATTTCGCATGCAACTTGCCCGCGAGGGAATCGGTGGAAAAATCCCAGCGCGCGCAAGCCGTTGGGAGGGGTGGTCGAGTGGTTGATGGCTCCGGTCTTGAAAACCGGCAGGGCGCAAGCCCTCGTGGGTTCGAATCCCACCCCCTCCGCCGGGCTCGCTGATTGATCGGCCGGTAAATGAAATACGCTGTTCCAACCCACGTGGCCCTGCTGCGCGGGATCAATGTCGGTGGCAACAAAAAGATCGCGATGGCGGAGCTGCGTGAGTGCTTCCAACGCCTGGGTTTCACGGCGGTAAAGACGGTGTTGAACAGCGGCAACGTGCTTTTCTCGGCGGAGCGGATGAAGAGTGCGGCTCTGGCGCAAACGATCGAAGACGGAATCGAGGCGCAGTTCGGAATGAAGGTTGCGGTGATCGTGCGTTCGCGGAGGGGAATCCAGACGATCCTTGCGCTTCAGCCTTTTGCCAAAATTCCGGTGACCGAGAACACGCGGCTCTACGTGACGTTTCTGGCGGAAAAGCGAGCGGAGGCACGTGCGGTCCAACTAGCTTCGGCGACGGCAGATTTGCAAATCCTGCCCGGAACCGAGCGTGAAGGGTTCAGCGTGCTAACGATCAGCGGCCCGAAGAGCATCGACGCCTTGCATTACCTCGATCGCTTTTTTGGCAAAAGGTCGACGACGCGAAGCTGGGCGACCGTCGGCAAGCTGGCGCGGGATCAGTGAAAGAGCGCCGGAAGCTTCTGGACTGTTTTCCAGACGCCCCAGGCGAGCGGAATACCGACGATTAGCCAGTAAAGGAAGAGCTGGAGGGCGTTGCTGCCACCAGAGGAAGGGGGTGAGTTTTCCATAAGCCGAAATCAGGGCGAACGATCTTTTTTGTAGTGATAACACTCGGCCACGGGACGAACCGCGAGATTGCAAAGGAGCCCGACGATGAGCAATCCGGCCATGAGATACATCGTCGGCGCGTAGAGGTCGACGCCTTTGGCGCCGCGCGCTTTCAGGTATTCACGAAGGTAATTAACGAGAACTGGCCCGAGAATCCCGGCGACGGACCAGGCCGTGAGCAAGCGGCCATGAATCGCGCCAACCTGCATCGAGCCGAACAAATCTTTCAGATAAGCCGGGATGGTGGCGAAGCCGCCTCCGTACATGCTGAGAATAATGACGCAGACGCCGACGACAAAGAGGACGCTACCACTGTGGCCGGAGAAAGGGATGAGGCAGTAGAGAATCGCCCCTAACAAAAGGTAGATGACGTAGACGGCTTTGCGCCCGGTGTAATCGCTGAGCGACGACCAGAAGAAGCGGCCGCCCATGTTAAAGAGACTAAGTAGAGCGACGAAACCGCCCGCCGCCGCGGCGGTGACCTTGCCGGGGAACATTTCCTGGATCATCGGGGAAGCCTGCTCCAGGATTCCAATCCCGGCCGTGACGTTGAAACAAAGGACAACCCAAAGCATCCAGAACTGCGGCGTGCGCCAGGCCTGGTCGAGAGCGACGTTATGAGTCGTGATCAGGCCGTGCGACCGCGTCGGCGGAACGTAGTTGATCGGCTTCCAATTTTCCGCCGGGACGCGGACGATGAGCGCGCCAAGATCATGAAGCAAAAATAAATGATCCCGAGAGCGATGAAGCTCTTGCCGACACCGACACTGCTCGCACTCTTGAAATGATCCATCAGGAGCAGACTGAGGTTCGAGCCGATGAAAGCGCCGCCGCCAAAGCCCATGATCGCCATCCCGGTGGCCATGCCAGGACGATCGGGAAACCATTTCACCAACG
>JBBSEO010000331.1:0-2043 GCA_038239645.1 Chthoniobacterales bacterium
AGAGGAAAATCCAATTCTGGCGAGCGCGCGGGCGGAGAAGAAGCCGGCTGTCCGTCGTGCGGAAGCGCTGGCCGCGATCATGCAGGGCAAGCGCGGAATTGTCGTCGCCGGGATGCACGGAAAAACAACCACTTCCGCGATGGCGGCGCACGTTCTGCGCGAAGGTGGCCTGCACCCTTCGCATTACGTCGGCGCGGAGATTCCGCTCCTCGGCCAGAACGCGCACTGGGATCGACGCGGCGAATATTTTGTCGCGGAAGGCGACGAGAGCGACGGCACCATCCGCTGCTTTCATCCCCAGCACACGCTCGTGCTCAACATCGAGGCCGAGCACCTCGATTTTTATCCGGACCTGGCCGCGATCGAAAAGGTTTTCAGCGAATTGATCGCGCAGACTTCCGGCACCGTTTTCTATTGCGCGGACGATGCGATCGCGACCCGCCTCTCTCAATCCCAGCGCTCTGTCTCCTACGGGTTCGCGCCGAAAGCAGACTATCGCGCTGACAAAATCTCGTTAGAAGACTTTGCCTCGGTCTTCTGCGTTTATCGAAAGGGCGAACAACTGGGCGAAGCGCGCCTGAACGTGCCGGGCCGGCACAACGTGCAAAACGCCCTCGGCGTCATCGCGCTTGCGATCGAGATCGGCATTCCTTTTCCGAAGATCGCGCAATCGCTGAATAATTTTCGTCACGCGCGCCGCCGCTTCGAGATCAAATACGCCAGCGATCGCTTCCTCCTCGTGGATGATTACGCTCATCATCCGACGGAAATTCGTGCCACCCTCGCGACCGCGCGCGCGACCGGGCGCAACCGCGTGCTAACCATGTTTCAACCGCACCGCTACTCGCGGACCAAGGCGCTGCGAAATGAATTTGGCGCGGCTTTCGACGATTCCGACCGCGTCGTCATTACCGATATTTATCCGGCGAGCGAGGCGCCGTTGCCGGGAATCACCGGCCAGACCGTCGCCGATGCCCTCGGCGCGCATGGCCATCGCGCGGTCACTTATCAGTCGCGGCTCGGCCGGGTGCATTGCGATGTCGGCAACATGCTGGCGGCGGGCGATCTCGTTTTGAGTCTCGGCGCGGGAAACATTCACGAGCAGCTTTCCGTTCTCGCGGCCGAGCTGGTCGTGGCAGAAAAATTAAAGGAAATCGTCGGCGCGGATGGGGACGTGAAGTTGCACGAGCCGTTAGCCAAACACACGACGCTGCGCGTGGGCGGTCCCGCGCAGTTCTGGATCGAGCCGCGGACGGAAAAGCAGTTTGCGGAACTGATCCGCTTTTGCCGCCGGGAAAATCTTCCGCTCTTCGTCATCGGACGCGGTTCAAATCTTCTGGTGCGCGACGGCGGCATTCGGGGCGTCGTGATTCACCCGAGCGGGCGCGAGTTCGAAAAGGTCACGGTGAAAGGGAACGAGATCACGGCGGGCGTCGGGGCGAAATTGAAACAGGTCGCCTACGCCGGGCGCGATGCCGGACTGGCCGGCCTGGAATGGATGGAAGGAATTCCCGGCGAAGTCGGCGGCGCGCTACGGATGAACGCCGGCGCGATGGGCGTGCAGACCTTCGAGAACGTGGTCAGTGTTCGATTGCTCGACGAAAATGGCGAGGCGCAGGTCAGGACTCCGGACGAAATGGAGGTGCACTATCGTCACGTGCCATCGCTGCAAAAAAATTATGCGGTCTCCGCGGTCTTTCGCGGTCAGCCGGGAAAGAAAGAGGAGATCGTGCGCCGGCTCGACGAATCACAGCAGCATCGCCGGGCGACGCAGCCGGCGGCTTCGAGCGCCGGTTGCATCTTCAAGAATCCCAAGGCCGTTCTCGCGGGAAAACTAGTGGACGAACTCGGAATGAAAAATTGCCAGGTCGGTCACGCCCGCGTGTCCGAAGTCCACGGAAATTTCATCGTGAACGATGGCGGCGCGACCGCGGAGGAAATGCTGGCGCTGATCGAAAAAATCAAAATCACGGCGCGCGAAAAGCGCGGGATCGAACTTGAAACCGAAGTGCAAATCGTAGGGGAGGCGGCATGAGTTTTCCG
>JBBSEO010000332.1:0-2032 GCA_038239645.1 Chthoniobacterales bacterium
CCCGAGATCATCCTGGAGAACGCCGATGTCACAGAAGTTGATCCGCGAGACGAACGCGCGCTTGAACAAGTGTGCGCGGCGAAGACGGCGCAGGTGGTGACGGTCAAAGACGGAATCGATCTTCCGCTCATTCCCGCCTTCCGGCTTTTGGCGGCGCGGATCCCGGCGCGGCATCCGATTTTGCTAAAGGATACGCTAACGATTGAGCGGCAAAAAGCTGACGGCGAAAATTTTCTCCAAACCCTGCTCATCGCCGCGACGAACATCGGTTCGCTGCTGTGCGACGGAATTGGCGACGCCGTTCTCGTGCGAGGTGAAGAGGCGCCGGGCCAATCACTTCGCCTGAGCTACAACATTTTGCAGGCGGCGGGTGCGCGGATTTTCAAGACCGATTACGTGGCCTGCCCGAGTTGCGGACGAACGCTTTTCAATCTGCAAACGACCACCGCCCGGATCAAGGAAGCGACCGTGCATCTGAAGGGCGTGAAGATCGCCATCATGGGCTGTATCGTGAACGGCCCGGGGGAAATGGCGGACGCGGATTTTGGCTATGTCGGCGGCGCGCCGGGGAAAGTGAATCTTTACGTCGGGAAACAGGCGGTGAAGTTCAACATTCCGGAAGCCGAAGCTGTTGATCGTCTGAAAGACCTGATCCGCGAGCACGGGAAATGGATTGAGCCGCCCGTTCCCGCGCTGGCCACGGCGTAACTAACACGCGCGCCGCGGGTTTAATGCAAAAAGAAAGCGGAATAAAACACGTCCGCTGACAGGGGAAATCCGAAACAGGAGAAGTTATGAAATTGAAACTAGGTTTAATTTTGGCAGCGGTCGCGTCGCTGGGAGCGGCGATGCCCGCGAGAGCAGCAATCATCAACATCGACGTGAATGACCGTCCGTATTATGTCCGCGGACCGGGCTACTACGTCGGGCGTGTGCACTATGTCTGGGTGCCCGGCCACTGGAATCGCCGGCATCGCTGGATTCACGGGCATTACCGCACGATCTAAGGCGCGACGATAACTGTCGACAGGCCGCGCGGCGTCAAGCTGCGCGGCCTGTTTTGTCCAAGGCGTGTCCGTTTGACGCGGGGCCATCTCTCGCCCATATTCGGCGCTCGTTTGGAGGGCAGGCGCGTCGCTTGCCGGAAATGACAACCGGCGTGGTTGTCCTGCCAATGCGACTCACATGGATAAGATCCGAAACATCGCCATCATTGCGCACGTCGACCACGGCAAGACCACGCTGGTCGATCAATTGTTGCGCCAATCCGGCACCTTCCGTTCCAACCAGAAGATCGAAGAGCGGATGATGGACTCGATGGATCTGGAGCGCGAAAAGGGCATCACCATTCGCGCGAAGAATGCGGCGTTTCAGTGGAACGGTTACCGGGTCAACATCGTCGACACGCCGGGCCACGCTGACTTTGGTGGCGAGGTCGAGCGCATCATGAAAATGGTCGACGGGGTTTTGCTGGTGGTCGACGCGCACGATGGCCCGCAGGCGCAGACCCGTTTTGTGCTGCGCAAGGCACTGGAGAACCGGGTCAAACCAATCGTCGTCATTAACAAGGTCGATCGCGAGAATGCGCGCCCGCACAAGGTGCTCGACATGGTTTTCGATCTATTCGTCGAATTGAAAGCCAACGACGAGCAACTCGATTTTCCGATCATTTACGCCAGCGCCAAGAACGGCTTCGCTCTGCGCGAACTGCACGAGAATAACGAAGATATGACGCCGCTTTTCGAGGCCATCGTCAAACACGTGCCGCCGCCAAAGATTTCGGACGATCCATTTTTTCAAATGCTGGTCTCGAACCTGGACTACAGCGATTATCTCGGGCGGATTGCGCTCGGGCGGATCGTGAGCGGCCGAGTGAGCGTGGGCGACTCGTTGGTTCGGATCGACCGCAGTGGAAATCGCGAGCGGGCAACCGTCACCGCACTTTTCACTTTCTCCGGTTTGGGCCAGGTGGAATTGCAGCACGCGAGCGCGGGCGACATCGTCGGCCTGACCGGGTTTGAAGATGTTTTCA
>JBBSEO010000333.1:0-1987 GCA_038239645.1 Chthoniobacterales bacterium
CACTCAACTCGCCCAGCCGCCGCGCGTGATCGATATTTTGCGGCTCTGCCTGATGGCGCGCATACGTTTCCGCGATCTGTTGATCGAGCGAATCGCCGCTTAACTGCATCCGGTTTTGTTGCTCCAGCGAAATCGCCGTTTCCTTGTCCTTGATCAGGTCGCGATAACTTTCCGCCGCGCCCCATCCCCCGCTTTTCATCGAGTTTCGCGCCGACGCGTCCTTCGCCAGGCGCGCCGCCTCGCCGTCGGCCGAATCCAGCTCCATGATCCGCTGGTAAATTGCGACCTGCTGTTCGTTGTCGCCGAGCCAATGATAAAGTCGCGCCAGCTCGTGCAGCAGCTTGGTATCGCGGCCATTTTCCTCGAGCAAAGTTTGAATGGCGAAGACCGCCGTCTCTAACCAGCCGGCCGCCACCGCCGCTTCCTTCAACGCCAGGTTCGCCGGCTTGCTGTAAGGCTCGTCTTCCAGGATTTTTTCGATCGATTCGACGGCGTGCCGCGGATCCTTCTTAATCTCGCGCTGCGCTTTGATCACGGCCACCGGCGTGGTGGAAAGATTGAATCGACTTTTCTTGGCCGCTTTCTGTCGCGTCACTTCCGCGCGACGCAGGAGCTGGCGCCCAATGAGAAACTCCGGCTCGTCGCGCAAAATTCCCTGAAGGAGCGAAATCGCGTAACCAAAATTGCGCAGCTCGATCGCCGCGACCGCTTTTAGCCAAAGCGCACGCTCCTTCTCGCTCAATTCCTTTTCCGTCTTAACCGGCATCGGGTTCGATTATAGCAAATCCAGTTGCGGTTTCTCAGATTGTGGCATGCCCTTGCTGGCACGCTTTCGTTTCGGTTTGTCGTGCCCCGCAGCGCCGTTCGGTTTCTCGAGGTGCTGCAAAATTTCCTTGGCGCGCTCTAAAATTTCGCGCGGCAGGCCGGCGAGACGCGCGACCTGGATGCCGTAGCTGCGATCCGCGCCGCCGGGGATGATTTTGCGGAGAAAAATGATCTGCTCGTTCCACTCCCGCACCGCGACGTTGTGGTTCACCACGCCTTTCCGTTCTGCCGCGAGTTTCGTTAGCTCGTGATAATGCGTCGCAAACAGCGCCCGCGCCCGGATTTTATCATGCAGAAATTCCGCGACGCTCCAGGCGATGGAAAGGCCATCAAAGGTCGAAGTACCGCGCCCGATCTCGTCGAGGATGACGAGACTTCGTTCGGTCGCGTTGTTCATGATGTTCGCCGTCTCGTTCATCTCCACCATGAAGGTCGACTGCCCGCGCGCGAGGTCGTCGCTCGCGCCGACACGGGTGAAAATGCGATCG
Source organism: Chthoniobacterales bacterium (assembly GCA_038239645.1). Classification (GTDB taxonomy): domain Bacteria; phylum Verrucomicrobiota; class Verrucomicrobiia; order Chthoniobacterales; family UBA10450; genus AV69. Next base: position 1,314 of record JBBSEO010000333.1, read on the forward strand.
ACCAGTCCGATTTCCGCACGCGCCGCCGGAACGAAGCTGCCGATTTGCGCCATCAGGACAATGAGCGCGACCTGCCGGATGTAGGTCGATTTCCCGGCCATGTTTGGACCGGTAATGATCGCCAGCCGCACCTTTTCGCCGTCGAGTTCGGTATCGTTCGGGACGAATTTCTCCTCCGCCAGATTTTGGTCGAGGACGGGATGCCGGCCATCGCGAATGATCAGGCGGCCGCTTTCGTTCAGGAGCGGCCGGCAATAGTGAAAGAGCCGCGCCGTCTCGGCCAGGCCGCACACTACATCCAGCGTCGCGATTGCCTCCGCCGTTTCCTGGAGAGGCGTCAACTCGGATAAAACTTCTTCGCGCAGTTTTTGGAAAAGCTGAAACTCCAGATTTCGCGCGCGCTCGTCCGCGCCCAAAATCTTCGCTTCCATTTCCTTCAACTCCGGCGTGATGAAACGTTCGCCCCCGACCGTCGTCTGCTTGCGGGTATAATGCGCCGGCGCGCTGGCCAGATTCGATTTCGTGATCTCAATGAAATAGCCGAAAACCGAATTGAAACGCACCTTGAGCGATTTGATTCCGGTCGCGGCAATCTCGCGCTCCTGCAGTTCGCTGATCCATTTCTTGCCCTCGCGGGAAGCATGGCGCAGCTCATCGAGACGCCCGTCAAATCC
>JBBSEO010000334.1:0-1985 GCA_038239645.1 Chthoniobacterales bacterium
ACCATTCCGACCTACACCTTCATCAACACCAACGCCGGTTCCGCCGGCGCGCTGATCGCCTTAGCCACGAAGCATCTTTATATGGCGCCGGTGAGCGCAATCGGCGCCGCCGCGCCGGTTCTTTCGACTGGTCAGGATCTGCCGGAAACCGAGCGCGAGAAAACCGTTTCCTATTGGTCCGCTCTCATCCGCGGAATGGCCACACGGACCGGGCACAATCCGGATATCGGCGAGGCATTCCTGAACAAGGAGAAGGAAGTAAAAATTGGGGATCGCGTCATCCACCCCCGCGGCAGTTTGCTCTCGCTCAGCGCGCAGGAGGCCGCGGAGGTCGTGAACGGTCACCCCGTCCTCGCGGATGGAATCGTCGGCTCCATTTCCGAGCTAACGAGCAACGCCAAGCTGAGCGGACGCGTCGTCATCTTAAAAACAACCGGCTTCGAGCAACTCGCCTTTTGGATCACGACCCTCGCGCCGATTCTTCTCCTGCTCGGAATCGTCTGCGCGTATCTCGAATTCAAAATCCCGGGTGCAACCTTGCCGGGCGTCATCTCCGCGATCTGCTTCACCTTGTTTTTCCTCGGGCATTATCTGGCCGGTCTCGCCGGCTGGGAGGCGGCTTCGCTTTTTGTCCTCGGAGTCGCGCTCATCCTGATCGAGGTTCTTTTTTTCGGTCACTCCACCATCATCTTCGGTGTCGTGGGCGTTTTTCTGGTTCTGGCGTCGCTCCTCTGGGCCATGCTCGATCGTTACCCTGACCAGCCAGTACTCCCGACAACGCGCGCGCTCGCGGGGCCGCTATTCAATCTCTCGCTCGCCCTCGTCGCGGCGACGGCGGTCATCATGATCCTTGCGCGCTACCTTCCCCGCACCAGCCTCTATCGCCGTTTTGCACTCATGACCGCGACGCCCTCAGGTCCGTCGCTAACAGGTTCGAGGCGCGATTTCGCCAGCCCATATTCGATTGTGCGCGGCGCGACGGGCGCGTCGCTCACCACCCTGCGCCCAAGTGGGAAGGCCAGGATCGGCGATCAGGTGGTGGACGTGGTCACGGACGGTGAATTCATCGTGGCCGATACTCCGGTCATCGTCACCGCCGTCGACGGGATGCGAGTGCGCGTGGCGCGCGTGTGACGCAACTCGTTAGCCGCCCGCTGTCAGCCGGACGAGCTCCACCGTATCACCGTCGGAAAGTTCGCGCCCGTTCCATTCCGAACGATGGAGAGCGAGGCCGTTGTGTTCAATCAGCAGGGTTTCGGGCGGCAGCTTCAGCTCTGCGATCAGTTCAGGCACGGTCGACGATGTGTCCGCAAGTTGATGCTCTTCTCCGTTCAGCGAAATCTTCATCGCGCCACGATCGCCGCGTCCCAATCTTTCCAGATCGGCTCCAGGCCACGGGTGCGGAGAAGCTGCGCAATCACTTCCGCCGACCGTGCATCGCTGATCTCGAATTGCGGCGTGGCCGCTTGAGCCAGAGCCGATTCCAGCGGCAAAATGCGACCCCGCACCGTCCGATGCAAATTGCTCGCACCTTGTCCGGTGTAACCCCCGGGCTCGGTATGACTGCCTGCGCTCATCATCGTCACCCCCAGGTCCACCAACAGGTCGCGCAAGGCCGCCGGCTCGCGCGTGCTGAGGACAATTCCGACCTGCGGAAAAGTGAGACGAAAGGCGCAGATCAATTGCACGAGATCGCGCTCGCTCATCTCGTGCCGCGGCTGGAATTCGCCCGCGGCCGGACGAAGCCGCGGCAGGCTGACCGTCAGAGTCGATTTCCAGCATTTCCGAAGCAAATACTGGGTGTGCGCAGCGAGCGCGAGCGCCTCCTCCCGCCACGGCGTGAGACCGAAAAGCGCGCCGATTCCGAGCCGTCGAAAACCTGCCGCGTAAGCCCGCTCGGGCGTGTCGAGTCGCCACTTGAAATCGCGCTTCGGGCCCGCGACATGCAGTTCGTCATAGATCGCTTCATTGTAGGTCTCCTGATA
>JBBSEO010000335.1:0-1980 GCA_038239645.1 Chthoniobacterales bacterium
CCGTGCTCCCCGAAGGCTTTGATCGTCTCCGCGCCGATCCCGCGCGAGCTCCCGGTGACGAGAACTACTTTGCCGGAAAAATCGATGGGATTGTTCATGAGAAATTATTCTGATTCGAACGCGAAAAATGCCGCAGGAGAAGCGCCGTCGGCAAGCCGATGACGAAAATGTGGATGCCAATCTGGATCAGGTCACCCGTGAGCGAATGCCGCGGAGTGGCAGCGGACAAGGGCAGGACGACAACGTTCATGACCGCGAACACGACCAGGCCGTAGATCATGCCGGCCCACGCGGCGTGATCCCGGACCCACGCCACTCTTCGACCCAGAAGATAGAAGACCGCGACGACGCTGAACGCGATGAAGTAATGCAGCACCAGCCCGAGCGCGCCGATCGACCAGCCGCCTTGAAAGGCGCGACGACCGAGCAGCCCGCTGGCGATGAATTGCATCAGGCGCAAAATGGTCCCGCCGTGCGCGAGGGTGATGATGACCGCGGACGTAATGTCCATCGTTCCGACGATCAACCAGGTCAGCAGAAGGGCGCGGGCAGAAAAGCGCATTCGCGACCGTATCCCGGAAACGCATTGCCGGACAAGGGAATGCCGCTAAGATTTTCGCCTCATGTCTGCTCCGATCCGCGTGCTCACTGCTGTCCCGATTTGCGATGGGCACGACAGCGCCATTAATACGATCAACCTCGAATTCATCCGGCACGGGATCGAGGTGGTTTACCTCGGTTACCACCGTTATGCGCAGGATATCGTGCGGGCGGCGATTCAGGAAGATGTGCGCGCGATCGGGATCTCGAGTTACAACGGCGGACACATTGAATTTTTTGCCGAAGTCGTGCGGCAGTTGAAAAAGCAGGGCGCGGACGGAATCAAAGTCTTCGGCGGCGGCGGCGGGACGATTACCCACGATGATCAGCGCGTGATGCAGAAACGCGGCGTCGATAAGATTTTCTTCGCCGGCACTTCGCTGACCGACATGACCCAATGGGTGCGCGATCATTACGGCAAAACGCCGAAGCGTTCCGCGGGCAAAACCGCGGAAATGAAACTCGCGCGCAAATTGACTGCGATCGAAGACTCCTACGCGGGCCGGAAAACACCGCGCAAAAGCAAGGTAAAAAAGTCGAATAAAACTCGCGTGATCGGTTTCACCGGCCCGGGTGGCGCGGGAAAAACGACTTTGATCGACGAACTCGTGCTGCGGCTGTTGCACCGCGAGACGAAATCGCGCATCGCTATTCTCTCGCACGATCCGAGCGTAGTCGGCGAAGGCGCGCTCCTGGGCGATCGCGCGACGATGATCAACTCGCAGGACGATCGCGTTTTCATGCGCAGCATGGCCACGCGCGGGCAGGCCGGCGGTTTATCGCCCGCGACGGAAGATTGCCTGCAACTGCTGGCCGAAAGTGGCTTCGAGTACGTCATCATCGAAACCGTCGGCACCGGGCAGGAAGCGATGCCGTTTCAAAGCAAACTGGTCGATCAAACCGTCCTGGTGATGAACCCGGATTACGGCGCGCGTCTGCAGCTGCAGAAAATTGTGATGCTCGATCTGGCCGACATCGTGGTGGTGAATAAGAGCGATCACGATCGCGCGCGCACGGCCGCGAGTGAAATCGAGCGCCGGCTGGAGCAGAACGGGCGCGGGCAGCAAATGCTCTCGACCGTGGCGAAACGGCATCGCGACGCCGGCGTGGACAAATTGTGCGATCTGCTGACGCAGCCAATCGCAGCGACAGCGAAGAAAGGTGGAAAGAAATGAGTAAACTCGGACGGGTAGTCGAAGCAGTCGAAAATTATAACGACTTCGTCGAGAGCGAAGTGAGACGCGCGCGGAGCGACAAGAAATTCGGCCAGCAAATGGTCGATCACTGGGACGAATTGAAAGCGAAGATTCCAGTCGGGACGGCGCCGACCGGTTTGAAGTTGCCGCGTCTGGCGTTGCCGGAGATCGACGAAGCCGGCGA
>JBBSEO010000336.1:0-1959 GCA_038239645.1 Chthoniobacterales bacterium
CCTTGCCGCTAGATTGACCGTCAGCTGTGATTGCCGCCCCACCCCTCCGCAAACCTTCCGGGCGCCGCCGTTTGGAACGGTTCGACATTATGGTCACGGTGCTGCTCGCCGGCCTCTTCCCGTCGATCCTGATGTTGCTGATTTCTTACAACGCGCTCCGCGACACACTGGAATCGAAGATTTTGCGCGATCGCCAGACGTTCGTCCAATTAATCGGTCGCCTGGTGGACGACGATCTGAGTCGAACCGCGGCCGTTGTCAGTTATTACCAGACCTTGCCAGACATGGGCCGAGTCTTTCAGGACCCGAACGCGAGCGTGGCCGCGCAGCAATGGTTGGCCGAAAAGCTTTTCTCTTACCCGAAAATCGACGGGATGTTCCTCTGTGATGCGCAGGGAAATCTCCTGAGCGCGTTGCCGGGCGCCGCGGACCTCGACGGGCATCCCTACGTCACCGAATCGTGGAAGAGCGGCGCGGACGCGGACGCCGGAGTTTTCATCTCCGCTATCCACGGTCGCCCGGTCGATCAGCGTCCGGTGGCGGATGTGGTGGGTGCGATCCGGAGCCATGGCCAAACTCTGGGTTATATCGGCGCGTCGATCCTGGTCGAACGGATGGGAAAACGCCTCGCGTCTATTTCGTTCGCTGATCGCGCGGTCTGCCAAATCGTCGACCAGAACGGTCGGGCCCTTTTCGGGAACGATTTCCAACCTAACACCGAGCCCACGTCCCGGGAGGGCATCAGCCTGATCAGCGAGATTCAAAAGGAGAAGAGCGGGCATCTTACCCGAGGGGGCACGATTTACTCCTTCAGCCCGCTCGAAGCGACGCACTGGACAGCGATCGTGTATCAACCCGAGGACGTCTTCTACCAGCCGGTCCACCAGCTCGTGCGCAAGATCGCGGTGCCGGCGCTTTGGTTGGTCCTGGGCACACTCGTCGCCGCTCTCCTGGCCGGGCAGTTTTACCGCCGGCAAGAAGAATCCGCACGGAGAATCGAGCGGGAAGTCACCTTCAACGAAAAGATTCTCGCGAACATGCCGATCGGAATTGCGCTGGTCGATCCTGAGACGCGCCGGTTTCTTCACGCGAACGAAGCCTTCGCCCAGATCGCCAGCCAGGTCGGACAGTTGCCGGCTGGCACTGACATCGCCCTCGCGACCTACGATCAAGTGAAGGTGGCATCCCCGGAAGCAATCGAGAACGTTCTCGCGACCGGCACGCCCTTGCAGCTGGTGGAACGTTCCTTCCGCGACCGCAAAAACATCGCCCGCTTCCTCAACATCAATCTGCTGCGCCTCCTCGATTCACAAAACAACGTCCAGGGCGTCCTTTACCTGATCGAGGAAAAAACACGCGACATGACTTTGCGCAACGAGTTGCTCGGCGCGAACGCCGCCAAGGATCAATTTCTCGCCCTGCTTTCGCACGAACTGCGCAATCCTCTCTCCCCGGTCATCGCCATGGTCAGCGAACTGGAGGAACGGGTTGGCGAATCGGCGGATGTCCGTGAAGCTCTCGATATCATTCGCCGGAATGTGGAGTTAGAGGCGCGCCTGATCGACGATCTTCTCGACGTGACGCGCATCTCGAAGGGCAAACTGAAGCTTAGCCTCGAGCCGGTTAGCGTGCACAACGTCCTCCAGCGCGCGCTCGAAATTTGTCGGGACGACATCGAGCGCAAATTCCTCGCGGTCGATCTGCAACTCCACGCCCCTGAGCACTTCGTGCAGGGCGATCCGGCGCGGCTGCAACAGGTGTTTTGGAACCTGATTAAGAACAGCGTGAAATTCACTCCGGAGCGGGGGCGCATCACCTTGACCACGACCAATCCAGAGCCGGGCGACCTTGAGATTCGCACCACGGACTCAGGAATTGGGATCGACCCGGACAAAGTCGGGCGGATCTTTAACGCTTTCGAGCAGGGACAAAATTCAATCACGCGCAAATTCGGCGGGC
>JBBSEO010000337.1:0-1940 GCA_038239645.1 Chthoniobacterales bacterium
AAATGGAGTCGTTTGTTTCCTGGTTCGGCAGCGCGCAGCCGGCGGATTCAATAATCCGTTCTCCCGGTCGCGATGCCGAACTTGCGAACAAAAAAGCCGCGGCCGATTCGACCGCGGCGCTTTTTTGCGCGGTGAGCGGCGCGTTACTAGATTTTCACGACGTAAGTGCGCGCGAGAAGATCGTGTAGTCCCTGGCGACGGGCGGTGAAGGGAATGATCAGGACGCCGAGGAAGGCCGGGAGCAGAGCGAGACAAAGGGCGAAATATCGGCCGAGTGCGTGAGCCCAGGTAAAAACTTCGCCCGAGCGACTGATGACGCGCAGTCCGCAAATGAGTTGCCCCGCCGTCGCCTGCCCCGGCGAATGCCAGGAGATCGTGAAATAGGCGATGCTCACGACAGAACTGATCAGGTTGCTGATCAGGCGGATGGTCGACGCGTTCGCGCCCTCCGCGCCGAAAATCATCCGGATAAACCAATGAATCAGCGCCGCCGCGATGCTGAGCAAAATTCCATCGACCAGGAAAGCGAAGGTGCGAATCCAAAACCCGGCGTAGCGCACGTGGTCTTCCCCGACCGCGCTGCCCGGAGTGGGAGCGGCCACGCCGGGCAAAGATGATGGTGGTTCGTTCATCACCGGCGTTTGTTTCTGAAAAGACCGCGTGACACAAGCTTCGCCTACGCGTTCCGCGCGCGAAGAAAGTCCCGTTTCATCGGCGCGAGATGGAACACGATGCCTGCGAAAGTTGTCTTGCCCATTCCTGGTTCGCCCTCGATTAAGTCGAAATGCAGCGCTGGAATCCGCCGCCGCCGGAAACGCCATCAAATCCCGGAGTTCCCATTCCCACCAGCCCTGCTTTTCATCGGAATCATGTCTTATGCTCGAAGGGCTGAAGGTTAACCAGAGGAATCAGCTCGAGACGCCCGGGTCTCTCGGTTACCGGATGCCGGCCGAATGGGAACCGCACGCCGCCACCTGGCTCTCCTGGCCGCGGCGAGAGGGCATCAGTTTTCCCGGCTCCTTCGACCGGGTCATGCCCACCTTCCGCGCCATGGTTGCCGCGTTGGTCGAATCCGAGCCCGTCTGCATCAACGTCTCGAACGGCGCGCACGAAGCTGAAGCCCGCGCCGTCCTCGACGGTTTGCCCGCCGATCGCATCACCTACTACGAAATTCCCACGAACGAACCGTGGTGCCGCGATCACGGCCCGATTTTTCTCACCAGAAAAAGCGACCCGCGCCTGGCCATCGTCGATTGGGGCCACAACGCCTGGGGCGGCAAGTATCCGCCCTTCGATCTCGATGACGTTGTTCCCACCCGCATCGCCGCGGCGCTCGATCTGCCCGTCTGGCCGGGGGGCATGATTCTCGAAGGCGGCTCCATCGAGGTGAACGGCGAGGGTGTGCTCCTCACCACCGAGTCGTGCTTGCTCAATCCGAACCGCAACCCCGATCTCTCCCGCGAGCAAATTGAACAACACCTGCGCGATTTCCTCGGCGTGCGCGAAATCCTCTGGCTCGCGGCCGGCACCGTCGGCGACGACACCGACGGTCACATTGATAATCTGGCCCGCTTCGTCAGCGCGCGCGACGTCGTTGTCGTGACGGAGAACGATCGTGACAGTGCGAACTACGAACCGCTGCGCGAAAATCTTGCCCGCCTGCGCGCGATGAAGATCGAGGGGGAACCGCTGCGGCTCCATCCGGTCCCACTACCTCCGCAACTCGAGCGCGAAGGCCTGACCTTGCCCGCGAGCTATGCGAACTTTTACCTCGCAAACAAATCCATTCTCGTCCCAATCTACCACGGGCCGGACGACGATCGCGCCGTTGCCACTATCGCCAAATTTTTCCCGGATCGAAAGACTGTCCCGATCGACTGCCGCGAGCTGATCTGGGGCCTCGGCGCCTTTCACTGCCTCACCCAGCAGCAGCCGGCGAT
>JBBSEO010000338.1:0-1936 GCA_038239645.1 Chthoniobacterales bacterium
CGAATTGCTCGCGCCAATCGAGCTTCGCCAGATTCGCCGCGACGAAATCGCCACGGTAACCGGCGAGATTCCGGAAAGTGCCGGAGCGAAAATCGTCGATCACCGTCAGACGCGCATTCGGGATCTGCTCCTGCAAGGTGAGGACGAGATTTGAGGCGACGAAGCCGGCGCCGCCGGTCACGAGAAGATTGAGAGGAGGATCGGTGCGCGGCATGAGTGAAACGGGGATTAATTAATGGTTGAGTGCCTTCCCGCAAGGAGCTAATTCTGTGCGCAGTTCTTTGCGAGTTTTGAAATCAAGTGGATCGGCGCGAGAAATCCGGTGCAAAACCGGAGCAGTTGCGCTGCTGTAACTGGAGACGATTTCCCCATGCGACGGTGATAAACCATCGCGATGGGCCAATCCCCGACAGTGTTTGGGGGTGAAGGCGGGAAAAAGGTGTGTTCGCCGCGGCGAACCAAAAACCAGGAGCCAGAATATTCGACCGCTCCACCTCATTCGTGCGGCTGAGTTGTAGCGGCGGTTTGTGACCGCCGGGCTTCTACGTGCGGCCGGACGGAAAACTTCTTCGCAGAAAAGAAGAATGAGAGGGCGGCGAACATAAACGCCTGCCTCTCGAACTGGAGGTTGGCCGTGAAAAAATGTTCATTTGTTGGTTTGGGCGCGCTGCTCGGCGCGCTGTCACCGTTGTGCGCGCAGGAAGCGTCACCTTCGCCCGCCGTGGCGGAGGCGATTGTCGTTACCGGAACGCGACTCGAGACGTCGCTCGATCAATCGGCCGCGAGCGTCAGCGTGGTCACGTCGGAGGAGATCGAGCAGAAACAGATCGAGCGCGTGGCCGATGCGCTGCGCGAAGTGCCGGGGCTTTCGGTTGTCGAAACGGGAACGCCGGGGCAGCTCACCTCGGTTTTTCTGCGCGGATTGCGCAGCGAGCATACGCAGGTTTTGCTCGACGGAATTCCGATCAACCAAGGGTTGCAAGGCGCGTTCAACTTTGCCGATCTGACCGTTGACGATGTTGACCGGATTGAGGTCGCCCGAGGACCGCAGAGCACCCTTTACGGGCCGCGGGCGCTCGCAGGCGCAATTCAGATTTTCACCAAACAAGGAGAAGGAACGCCCACGCTGACCTTGAGCAGCGAGGGCGGATCGTACGATACGTTCCGCGAGTTGATCCAAAGTTCCGGCCAGGTTGGCCAAGTCGATTATTCCATGGGGATCAGCCGGCTCGACACGGAGAATGCGCGACCGAACAATCAATATCGAAACACCGCAGCGATCGCCGACGTGGGCTGGACGCCGAACGAGACATTGCGACTTGGCGCCCTCGTCACCTATTCGAATTCCGACACCGGAAATCCGAATTCGATTTTTAATCCCAAGCCGCTCGATAATTTTCTGACCGAACGCTGGCTGATCGGCCCGCATCTCGATTGGCGGCCGACGGACTGGTGGGAACACAAACTCATTTTCAGTTACGATCACGAGCGCCAGGTAAACGATCCGAACGACGACGGTTTTGTCGGGCCGACGCGCGCGCTCTTCACGCGGACGCAGATTGATTATCAGAACGACATCCGCGCGACCTCGTGGCTCACGCTGACGAGCGGTTTTTTCTTCAGCGATGTCAATGCGGGGCAGGAGCGGCCGTTCGTTTCGCAGGCCTTTGGGCCTCAGCCCCGTTTCATCAGCGATCACACGCAGGAGACGGGCGTCTTCGCGCAACTCGAGCTCAAACCATTGCCGGATTTGACCCTTGTCAGCGGCGGTCGCTTCGATCATTTCAATCAATTTGGCGACGTCTGGACGTGGCGGGAAGCGGCGAGCTATCTCGTGCGCGCAACCGATTCAACCCTGCATGCCAGTGTTGCCACCGGGTTCTCGCCGCCGACCAGCCAGGACAAGATTTTTGGGAACAATTTCGGCCTGCAACCG
>JBBSEO010000339.1:0-1901 GCA_038239645.1 Chthoniobacterales bacterium
CGCGCTGATGCAGGGCCTGGCCGATGGTTACTTTGTCCTGCCGAGCACGCTGCCGAATTATCTCGCAGGCCAGATCGGCAAACGCCCGGAGGTGGATCATCCGGAGTTCGCGCGCGTCGAAGGCGAAGTCGGCGCCCGCGTCCAGCGATTGCTGAACATCAATGGCAAGCGCACGCTCACTTCCTTCCATCGCGAGCTCGGTCTTCTCCTCTGGGATAAATGCGGCATGGCGCGAAATGCCGCGGGCTTGCGTGAGTGTCTGCAACGCATTCCGGAAATGCGCGAAGAATTTTGGACGAACGTCTGCGTTCCCGGCGAAGGCGAAAGCTACAATCAATCGCTCGAACGCGCCGGACGCGTCGCGGATTTTCTCGAGTTCGCCGAGCTGATGGTGACCGACGCCCTGGCCCGCGACGAATCCTGCGGCGGACATTTCCGCGAGGAACATCAGACGCCGGATGGCGAAGCCCAGCGCGACGATGAAAATTTCGCGGCGGTTTTCGCGTGGGAATTCAAAGGCAACGGACAAGTCGAACGTCCGGAATTGCATCGCGAGCCTCTTCATTTCGAGGCGGTCCATCTCACGCAGAGGAGTTACAAATGAATTTTCGCCTCAAGGTTTGGCGCCAGGAAAATCGCGGGGCGAAAGGCAAGCTCGTCACCTACGAGGCCCGCGACATTTCGCCCGAAACGTCGTTTCTGGAGATGCTTGATATCGTGAACGACCAGCTGACCGAACGCGGCGAGATGCCGATCGCGTTCGATTCCGATTGCCGCGAGGGCATCTGCGGGACCTGTTCGCTAACGATTAATGGGGAAGCGCATGGCCCGAAACATCCGGCCGCGGCCTGCCAGCTTTACCTGCGCAGTTTTCGCGACGGCCAGACAATCACGATCGAACCGTTTCGCGCCCGGCCATTTCCTCTCGTGCGCGATCTGGTGGTCGATCGTTCGTCGCTCGATCGCATCGTGCAGGCCGGCGGCTTCATCGCGGCGCGCGTCGGCTCGGCGCCGGAGGCGAATTCGATTTTGGTGGCGAAACATCACGCCGATTTAGCAATGGAAGCAGCGGCGTGCATTGGTTGTGGCGCGTGTGCGGCCGCCTGCCCCAACGCTTCCGCGATGCTCTTCACTGCCGCGAAAGTCTCGCACCTCGCCTTTCTTCCCCAAGGTGGCCCGGAGCGGACCGCTCGCGTGCTGAAGATGGTCCGGCAAATGGACAAGGAAGGATTCGGCAACTGTACGAACACCTACGAATGCGAAGCGGTTTGTCCGGCGGAAGTCAGCGCCAGTTTCATTTCGAAACTCAATCGCGAATACGCTATTGCCACGCTGCGGGAAGGCGCGGGCGAATAGTTACGCCGTTTCGCACCGCACGGCGAATAAGGTGGGGTCGAGTTCGGCGCGGGCGCGCTCGACCAGCGGCTTGCCCTTGGCTTCGTCGTGCAGGACGCCGAACATGGTCGAACCGGAACCCGCCATGAGCGCGACGACAATCTCCGGTTGCCGCAGGAACCAGTCTTTCATCTGCGCGAGGAAAGGAAATTTTTCAAAGACCGGTCGTTCGAGATCGTTGACGAAGGTTTGGCCCCGAAACTCCTGCGCTTCGTAAAATCCGCCGGGCAACCTCTTCGCCTCCTTCCAGCGCGAATAGGCCCACGGCGTCGGCACGCTGAAGCCAGGCTTGAGCAACAGGAGAGGAAAACGTGTCGGCAGTTGCACTGGCTCGATCTGCTCCCCTCGGCCGCGACAAACTGCCCCGCGCTCCTCGAGAAAAAACGGCACGTCGGATCCCAATTCGGCCGCGAGCTCTTGCAAAATCTCCGCCGGCAAATTTGTCGCGAAAAGTTTGTTCAAACCGCGCAGGGTGGCGGCGGCGTCGCTGCTGCCGCCGCCCAACC
>JBBSEO010000340.1:0-1898 GCA_038239645.1 Chthoniobacterales bacterium
GCGTTTCGTTGGCTCTGATTGGTTTTTGCTTCGATTTGTCGGGACGAATCTCCGACCGACATTCAGCCCAAACGTGGAACGCCTTTCCAGTGCGTACCGGGGGGCGAAAGTTCGGGTCGGATCGGCGGCGGCGTCATGTCGCGTTGGTCGGAATCGAACACGCTCGCGCCTTGCGAAATCAGGTAATCGGCCGTGCGCGCGGCAAGCGCTTGTATCGTTAGGCCAGGATTGGCGGAGCCTTGGGTAGGCAGGATGCTGCCGTCGCACACGAAGAGGTTCGCGATGTCGTGCGTCCGTCCATAGCGATCGACGACCGAGGTTGCTGGATCGCTCCCCATTCGAGCCGCGCCGACGAGATGGGCGTAACGCGCTTCGTGCGCCGTCTCGGTTGCGCCGGCCGCGCGCATCACTTCCTCGGTTTTGTTTTTCGCGAACTCGATCAGTTTTTTGTCGTTCTCGTGCAGGTTGAAGCTGATGTGCGGAACAGGAATTCCGAATTGGTCACGCTCGTCCGAGAGCGTGACGCGGTTCTCTGGCCAAGGCAAAATCTCGCCGAGGAGTCCGAGCGCCGCCCAGTGATTGTAGTCCATCATCTCGCGCCGCATGCCCCAACCCCACGCACCGCGTGCCGCCATCATTTGTTTGGCGAAGGAGATCGGCAGCGGGCCGACGGTTTGAATCGCAAAGCCGCGGGCGAAATCGCGTTTGGGATCCGTCTCGTAAAACTCCTCGGTGAGCGCGTGGGCCGGCGGCGCTTTGTACATCCTAACGAGTTCATCAAAGCGCCCGAGCACCACCGTGCCGGCCTGCGCCATGAGATAACGGCCAACCGTATCGCTGGAATTAGCGAGCCCGGAATTTAGCAGCAAGCGCGGCGTCTCAATCGCGTAACCCGAAACGATGATCGCCTTCGCTTTTTGGAAATGCTCGCGGCCTTCGCGATCGAAGTAACTCACACCGGTAACGCGATTATTTTTCCCGAGATGAATGCGATTCACCATCGAGCGATCGCGAATTTCCGCGCCGCGGCGCACCGCATCCGGCACATGCGTGATGAGCGTGCTCGCCTTCGCGCCGACCTTGCAGCCTTGAATGCAGAAGCCGCGATAGATGCAGTGCGGCCGGTCATTGCGCGAGCCGGAAAGAATCGCCACCGGACCGCCGGCGCTGACCGGAATGCCGAGCTTCGTGCAACCGCGGATGAGTGTGTTGCCGACACCGCCCATCGGATGCGCGCCGTAAGCGTAGCCGTGCGGATCGCCCCACGGATACCATGCCGGGCCGGCGACTGGCATCTCGAGTTCGAGCAGTTCGTAATAGGGCTTCAAATCCCAATACGAAATCGGCCAGTCCGCGCCGACGCCATCGCGGGTGTAAACTTCGAAGTCGGACGGATGAAAACGCGGCGTGAACGCCGCCCAATGCACCGAGCCGCCGCCGACTCCTTTGCCGCTGTTGTTCGCGCCGAAGACGAGCGGATTCGCGCCGCCGGTGATGCGCATGTCTTCCCAATAAAGTTGGTGCGAACCTTTCTCGTCGCTCACCCAATCGCGCTCCGTGTCCCAGAAAGGCCCGGCTTCCAAGCCCACCACGCGGAATCCAGCGCGCGCGAGACGTTGCAATAAAACGCCGCCGGCGGATCCGACACCGACGACCAGGTAATCGACTTCGTCGTTCTTGGAATATCGACGCATCGGCGAATCGAGCCGCTGCATCGAGCCGAGATGATGTTCGTGATCGTGAGGCGCTTCGAACGCGCCGCCGACCGGCGTCTTCAATGCGTGCCTCCCTGCCCGGCGGGCGGATGTTCCTTATGCGCGGCGATTTCTTCCTCGGGCGGATCGGACACGCACGCCGGCGGCGCTTTCCATTCGTAGCGCTGCTCTTCGACCTCCCAC
>JBBSEO010000341.1:0-1876 GCA_038239645.1 Chthoniobacterales bacterium
CGTCTTTACCGCCGCGAGCAAATTCCAGACTTCGCTCGAACGCTTTTGGATCGCGAGCGTGCGGAAACCCATTTGCAGACTGTTGAGCAGCGCGGCCAGTGTGGTCGGTCCCGCAAAAATCACGCGACAATCCCGCTGCACTGCCTCGACCAGGCCGACCCGGCGAATCGCTTCCGCGTAGAGCCCTTCGGTCGGCAAAAACATCAGCGCGAAATCGGTCGTCCGCGGCGGGTTGATGTACTTCGCACAAATTTCCCTGGCACTTCTTCGCAGTGCGTTTTCCAGGTTTTTCATCGCGTCGTCCGTCGCCGCCAAGTCGGACGTTTCCTGGGCGCTGAGCAGCCGCTGATAATCTTCGACCGGAAATTTTGCATCGATCGGCAGCCAGACCGGCGCGCCGTTTTCGTCGCCCGGCAGACGCACCGCGAAATCGACCATCTCGCCGCCTCCGTCGCGCGTCTTCACATTCCGCGCGAATTGCTCCGCCGTCAGCACCTGCTCCAGCAACGTCCCGAGTTGCACTTCGCCCCAGCCGCCGCGCGTTTTCACATTCGTGAGCACGCGTTGCAGGCCGCCGACATCACTCGCCAGTTGTTGCATCGCCCCCAGCCCCTGATGCACCCGCTCCAGCCGTTCGCTCACCAATTGAAACGATTCCCCCAAGCGCTTCTCCAGCGTCCCCTGCAATTTTTCGTCCACCGTCGCGCGCATCTTCTCGATCTGCTCGGTGTTCTCGATCCGCAATTCTCTCAGCCGCGTATCGACGTTGTCGGTCAACCGTCGCGCCTGGCCGGTGACCTGGTCGAGCTGGTCGCGCAACATCGCGCTGATTTCCGTGAGCGATTTCAAGTTCGTCTCGCTCACGCTTTTCAGCGCGCTCCCTAATTCTTCGCGATGCGCCCGCGCCGAGCCCGCCGATTCCTCCCGGTTCCGTGAAAACTCATCGCGAAACATTTTCTCCTCGCGTTCCTGGGCATGCGTCAGCTCCACCAGCCGTTCCGCCAATGGATCAGGATCGCGCCGGCGCGTCAGTAGAACGATGAGAAGCGCGATGATCACGCCCACCGCCGAGCCGATCACTAGATACAAAACAGGATTCACAGGATTAGATCAGGAGTAAGATCGAAACCCGGGCGAGGCAAAAGAGAATCGCGAAAATCGTGGTCTAAAAACTCATCCGCACTCCGCCATAGACCGCGCGGCCGAGCGCCGGAAATCCATAAACCTCCGCGTAATGTTCGTTCGTCAGATTATCGACCCGGCCAAAGACGGAGAGATGCGGGTTGATCTGATATTCCGCGGCGAAATTCACGAAACTGTAGTCTTCGATGTCGAAGTTTGGGCCGCCAAAGTTTAACTCTTCGCGCGCATTCACCCATTTCGCTGCCAGCGTCGTGCGAAGTCTGGCGAACCAAAGATATGACGCGGAAATATAGGCCTCGTGGCGCGGCCGGCGCGGCAGACGCGCGCCCGGCAGTTGCGTGATGTCGGCGCTGCCCAGATTCTCGGCCTCAAGATAGGTGTAGGTTGCCTTGAGCGTGAGCGAAGCAAGCGGATTCGCGCTCATCTCGAATTCGACCCCCTGCGTGCGCGCGCGGCCGAGATTCAACGTCTGAAACTGGCCGTTAAATCCAATCAGGTTCGAGAGGTCGTTATGGAAATACGTCGCGCCGACAATGATCCGCTTGTTCCAGAAACGCTGCTCCACGCCCGCGTCCCAGCCGAGATCGCGTTCCGGTTGCAGGCCGAAATTGTTCCCAAAAATCTTGTCCTGGCTGGTCGGCGGCGAGAACCCGGTGGCAACACTGGCATGCAGGGTTGAATCGGTTGCGCGCACGAGATAGCTCGCCGCTTCCCGCCACGTCCAGACGTCGCC
>JBBSEO010000342.1:0-1851 GCA_038239645.1 Chthoniobacterales bacterium
CTGCGCGGAATCAAAAACGCGATCGTTCTCAGCCGCGCGATGATGAGTAACATCCGGCAAAATCTTTTCTTCGCCTTCATCTACAATGCGCTCGGCATCCCGATCGCGGCCGGCGTGCTCTATCCCTTCTTTGGAATTCTGCTGAGCCCAATGATCGCCGGTGTGGCCATGAGTTTCAGTTCGGTATCCGTCATTGCGAACGCATTGCGCTTAAGGAATGTGAAACTTTGACGCCTGAATAATTGAATTCCTAGCGATCACGCGACGGGGCCGGCACTGCGGCATCCCCTGGGATGCGGTCTTGCCGAACGACCGCGAGAAGCCGCCAACTCCGAGCATTCCGCACGCGGCGAAAGATGTGAAACAAACGCTCTTGGATTGGCAGCCAGAAGGCGCGCCCGACAGCCGACGCTGCGCATTTCCATCTCATGGGTCCGATCCGCGCCGTTGCTCTCTGCGATGAGATGCGATGGGTCACGGATCTCGGCACGCCGCGATCGTGCTTCCGGAATGAGCAGCTAATTCTGCAGCGTGGCTCAGGAGGCCTCGTGGAGGTGGAGCTTAAGAGTCACTTGCTCTGCCAATTGAGCTAGCGGTGCGAAATTTTTTCTGAACCTTGCGGTCTCAGCGGGCGAATATCTTCCCGTAGTCGCGTCGTGACGCAAAGAAAATCCGTGAGTCTTCGCCTTCTTCTTCATTGGCAAATCCTGCGCGATCTCGCACAACATCGCCTGCTCGCCATGCTCAGCGCTTTGAGCGTGGCGATCGGGGTGGCGGTATTTCTCGCGATTCAACTCGCGAACGCGAGCGCGCGCCAGGCCTTTTCGTCCGCGATTGATCTCGTCGCCGGAAAAGCTCAACTCGAAATCAGCGCACCGGCCGGGGACCTTCCGGACGAAATTTTACCTCGGGTGCAGCAGACGCCGAGTGTCGAGGCGGCAACGCCGCTGGTCCGCGGCTTGGTCGCCCTGAGCGATTCCCCCGGTGAATACCTCGACATTCTCGGCCTCGACGTTTTTACGAACGAGCCTTTTCGAACGTTTGAACTCGGGGATAGCGAAGGCTTAACCTTCGATGTCGCGAAATGGCTCGGGCAGCCCAAGGCGGTGGCTCTCTCGTCAGATTTCGCCCGGCGCCACGGACTTCGCCAAGGCGATAACGTGCGCGTGCAGGTAAACGGTCGCGAAGAAAATCTCACGGTCGCTTTTGTTTTGAAAGGCGCAGCCCTCGCGGGCGCAGGAGACCATTTCGCGGCGATGGACATCGGGTGGGCGCAGGAATTTCTCGGCCGCCGCGGTTTTCTGAATTCGATTCAAGTCCGACTCGCGCCAAAGGCCGACCGCGATGCGCTGGAGAAAAATCTGCGCGCTAGACTGCCGGCAAACGTGGAAGTGGCGGCCCCATCGCGCCGCAGTCGCCAGATCGATCAAATGCTGGCGGGCTTTCAGTTGAACTTGACGGCAATGAGCATGGTTTCATTGCTCGTCGGCGCGTTCCTGATCTACAACGCGATTGCGGCATCGGTCGTACGGCGTCGACGTGAAATCGGTATTTTGCGTTCTCTCGGAACTTCCGCGCCACAGATCCGCGCCATCTTTTTGGGGCAAGCTCTGGTTGCCGCTCTGATCGGGACGATGCTTGGCCTCGGCTTTGGCAACCTGCTCGCGCGCGAATTGCTCGCCGCTGTGTCCGGCACCGTTTCCTCGCTCTACACCCTCGTCGATGTTCAACATGTCGCGCTGAATCTGCGGAGCTATCTCGTCGCATCGGTTCTCGGCCTCGGCAGCGCGCTCATGGCCGCGTGGTTTCCCGCGGCCTCGGCTGCACGTCTTCCCCCGGTGCAGGCATTGA
>JBBSEO010000343.1:0-1851 GCA_038239645.1 Chthoniobacterales bacterium
CCGATTGATGGCGGACTGGACCAGCTTCGTGATCGCCTCGAGGCCAAGATTGCTGCGAACGGCGATGGTCATGAAGGGAAAGTTCTCCTGCGCCCAAGGCCGGTAAAATTCCATCTCGTTAGCCCGGTTCAGGCGATCACTTCGGACGTCGCCGACGATGCCGATGATTTCGCAGGGCACCCCCGCACTGGTGGTCAGGAACGTTTTGCCGATCGGGTTTTCGTCACCGTAAAGCTTGCGTGCACCAGCCTGGCTGAGCAGAACGGCGTTTCCGTGCGATTCGATATCGTGTTCGTCGAATTCGCGGCCAGTCCACAGCGGAATACCCCAGGCGCGGAAGTAACCGGGCCCAACATCGTGCGAAGGAGCGGAGGCTCGCTGCGGCACGGGCAGGACCTCGCGATCGGCGCGGGCGTAAAGGGTCAGGCCATTGCCTCCAGATAACGGGAAATCGCCACTGATGGCCGCGCCCTTGATTCCCGGCGTCTGTCGAAGTGAAGTCAGCATCTGCTCGCCGAACCGATTCCGCGCCCCGAGGTCTGGATAGGCAGAGGCGGGGAAGGCAACGAACCCGACCCACATATGGTCATAACGAAAACCTGTTCGCTCGTGGCTGAGCCGGATAAAGCTGGCCATGAGCAGGGTCGCGCCCGCGAGTAATGTCACCGAGAGGGCGACCTGCGCGCCCACCAGGACCTTGCGGAAACGTTGTTGCCGGACACTTCCGCTGCTGCCGCGCCCGCCTTCTTTCAGGCCGTCGACGAGATCGGCGCGCGAACTTTGCATCGCCGGGTAAACGCCCATCAGTAGTCCGGTAAGGATCGAGAGACCGATCGTAAAATAAAGGACCGGCAGAGAGAGATTGGCTGGGCCCTTCGCTTCGAGCGCGAGGAAGTTCGCCGCCAGCTTGGGAACGAGTGGAACGAGCTGCCAGGCAAGGACGGCGCCGACCACTCCTGCAATCACGCTAACGAGCAGACTTTCCATCACGAAAAGTCGGAGCACGCTCGCGCGCGAAGCGCCCAGTGCCATCCGCAGGGCCACCTCCCGGCGGCGGCCGCTGAAGCGGACGAGCAACAGATTGGCGACGTTACTGCACGCGATCAGCAGAACGAAGGCGACGGCCGCGAGCAAAGTCGCGAAAGCTGGTCGAATATTTTCCGTGACGTCTTCAGGCAGGCTCTTGATCGCGGTGGTGAGTTTCGCGTCGATTTTGTCGGGGAACTGTGTGCGATAGCTTTGCTCGAGCGAAGGAAGAGCGGTGCGTGCCTGCTCGACTGTTTCCCCAGGTTTGAGTCGGCCGACGACGCGCAAGAACCCCGTCCCGCGCATCATCCGCTCGTGGGAAAAACCGGGAATGACGAACGGCTTTGTTGTCCAAATCTGATTGCCGTTCGGTCCCACCCACGCGACGGGCATGTTTGGCAGGACGCCGACGATAGTATGGGTAACGCCGTCCAAGGTCAGCGTTCGGCCAATAACATCCGCGCCGCCGCCGAGACGCTTCCTCCAGAGATTTTCTGAAATCAGCGCGACATCCGCGCCTTCCTCTTCCTGCGGGAGAAAATTGCGCCCCAGGAGTGGACGAACACCGAGGACATCGAAGTAATTCGAGGTCACCTTGAACACGCCTAGTTGCACCGGATCCCAGGCCGGTGAGCGTCGCACCCGATCCGTCTCGGCCGCGAAACCGGCAAAGATCGTTTGTCGGTCGCGGTAGTGAAAGAAGCGTGGCGCGCCCAGCGGAAGGTTGATCTCGTCGCCAAGTCGCCCCTTTTCGCCCGCGACCATGTGGACAATTCGCTGCGGCTCGGCGAATGGCAGGCCGCGCAGAAAGAGATCGTTGATCAG
>JBBSEO010000344.1:0-1830 GCA_038239645.1 Chthoniobacterales bacterium
TCGCTCAGCGGAATGGACGGCGGGCAGGGAGAATAAAAAACCGCGCCCTTGATCCGCTCGCGCGCGGCTTCAATATCGGCCAACGTAATCACGCGCGTTTGCATACACTGCCCGCGCGCTGGCGGCAATGCGCTAGCTGACCGCGTCGAGTGCGTGGCGGACGGTGTGCGCGAGCTGTTCGGGGTCGAACGGCTTCGGCAAGAAGAACACGTCGCTCCCTTCGCCGGCCTGATTGTTTTCGAGATAGCCGGAAATGAGGAGCAATTGCATGCGCGAATTTCGTTCCCGCGTCCAATCGGCAAAGGCGCGCCCGCTCATATCGGGCAACATAATGTCGCTGATGACGAGATGGAAACGCTTCGGATTTTCCAGGATCACTTTCTGCGCTTCTCCGGCGCAGAGCGCTTCGACCACGTCGTAGCCGAGCAGGCGTAAGGTCCGCACCGCGATGTGCCGCACGCTGCGATCGTCTTCCACGACCAGGATCGATTCGTGGCCATTCGGCAATTTATCCAGCCGCGGGCGCCGATGCGTTCCGGAAATTGGCGGCGCTACCAAGGGCAGAAGAATATGAACCGATGTGCCCTGGCCGAGGGTGCTCTCGATCGTGATGTGACCCTCGCTCTGCCGAATAATTCCATAGCAGGTGGCGAGACCAAGGCCACTGCCGTGGCGCTCGTCTTTCGTGGTGAAAAAGGGTTCGAAGATGCGCTGGCGCACTTCGTCGGTCATTCCGATGCCATCGTCGATGACACTGATGCGAACGTATTCGCCCACGGCCAGTTCGGGGTGCACGGGATCCCCAGCTAACGACGTGACTGCGATCTTCAATTGGAGATTGCCGCCGTGCGGCATCGCGTCGCGGGCGTTGACGGCGAGATTGACGATGATCTGGGTGAATTGTTCCGGGTCGACTTTGACGTGGACCGGCTTGGGCGTGTGGTCGCAGAAGACGGAAATATTTTCGCCGAGGAGGCGGAGGATCGAGCGCTCGAGATTGTTTACCAGGGTGTTCACTTCGAGCACGCGGGGTTCGAGCGGCTGGCGGCGGCTGAAGGCGAGAAGCTGGTGCGTCAGGGTCGCGGCGCGTCCCGCGGCGCCGCGCACTTCCGCGATGTATTTCACGATCGCGCCACGGGGCGGCGCTTCGGCGGCAATCAAATCGCTGTAACCGAGGATCGCAGTCAGGAAATTGTTGAAGTCGTGCGCGAGACCGCCGGCGAGCTGACCGAAGGCTTCCATCCGCTGCGAACGCGCGACTTGATCCTGCATCTGGCGGCGCGCGGTCACGTCCATCATCGAGCCGATGAAGCGGGTGGCGCGACCGGTCTCGTCGCGCACAAGGCAGGCGCGCTCAAAGAGCAGAAGGTATTCGCCATTCGCCGCCCGAAAGCGGTACTCACCCGACCAGCGCTCGGCATTACTTGCGAAGGCCTGCTGCAAGGAAGCGCCGATGCGCGCGCGATCGGCCGGGTGCAAACGCTTTTGCCAGAATTCGATTTTTCCGTCGGCACGATTTTCATCATAACCGAGGAGGCTGGCGAAATTCTGCCGCCAAATGAGCGCGCCCGAAAGTAAATCCCAGTCACGCACCGCGTCGTTCGTTGCCAGTGCGGGTAGATCTGATGTTTGGATGTTCGCGAACTCGCTCGCCGGCGAAGCAGGCAAAGGTTTGGGGAGAGGCAAAAGAGTCTGCATGCAGGGAGCGGCGCCGCCTCGAAAAGGGAGCTAATCGCGTGCCCTCATCTCGATTTGGAGCGAGTAAAAGAAAACCGGGATCGCGGCGCGAATTTCCGTGATTGCTTCAGTGGAAATTATGGAAAAAACAGA
>JBBSEO010000345.1:0-1822 GCA_038239645.1 Chthoniobacterales bacterium
TTGAATGCCGATGGCTCCCGCACCACCTACGAGACCGACTCGGCCAATCATCGCAGCACCGCCACGACCAATGGGACCGACGGCAAATTGCGCGAACGAATTCGGTATCAACTCGATGACGCCGGCCGCTTTGCCAGCGGCAAGGTTTTCGGTCCGAAGGAGCAATTTCGTTTCCGGACCAGCTATCAGTACGACGCCAACGGCCACTTGAGCGAAGAGCGGCGCGCCGCGAAAGATGGCAGCTCGCTCGGACGGCTGGTTTTTCAATATGACGCCGCGGGGCATCAGTCCGGTTACGAAGTCTACGACGGCAACGGCAAACTCCTCGGCCAGACCTCTGCGGCGCAGAAATCGCCCCATCGCTGAATTCCTCGACGCGCGACCCGTTAGTCGCCGGGCGCTTGCTCGATGAACGAAAGGGAGGTAAGAAATCCCCCGTGATCGAATATCTCCAGAAGGGCGGCCTGCTCATGTGGCCGATTCTGATCTGCAGTGTTATTTCGATCGCAGTCTTCGCGGAACGGATTTTCTATCTCCACCGTGCCACGATTCATGTCGGCGAATTTCTGAAGGGCCTGCAAAACTTGATCCGGCGGAGGAATTTCGCCGAAGCTCTCCACGAATCGGCCGGCACCCCCGGCCCGATCGCGCGTGTGATTCATGCGGCCATTATTCGCCACGACCTTCCGCGCTCGGAGCTGCGCGAAATCGTGCAGGAAGCGGGACAATTGGAAGTGCCGAAGCTGGAGCGTTTTCTCGGGGTCTTGGCGACGCTCGCCTACCTGACGCCGCTGCTCGGATTGCTCGGCACGGTCGCGGGCATGATCGAAGCCTTCGGTGTTATTTCGACCAATGGCGGTTACGCGACCGTGACCGAACTGTCCACCGGCATCTACAAAAGTTTGCTCACGACCGCGGCCGGTCTCGTTGTCGCCACGCCGACGTTCGTGGCTTACAGCTACCTTTCCTCGCGCGTCAACGCCATGATGCACGACATGGAGCGCGCCGGGATTGAGATCGTGCATATGCTGACCGACCACGTGGCGGAGAGCGACATCATCTCTTTCCCGCCCAAGGTCGAAAATCCCGCGCGCGAAGTGCGGCGCGATCGCTAACCGGGCGCGGTGAAACTCGTCCGCACCAAGGAATATCGGTTCGGGTGGCTGATGATTTTTCCGCTGCTCGACGTCATGTTTCTGATCATTTTTTTCCTGCTGCTCAGCTCCAATTTTATCCTCCAGCCGGGAATCGCGGTGACCGTTCCCTTTTCGAAATTCATGCTCGCGCCGCAGGTGAAATATCAAATCATCAGCATTACGAATGGCGCCATGGTTTACTTCCGCGATCAACGCATCGCAATTGACGAACTCGGCCCGCAACTCGACCACGCCCGCCAGGAAGGACGCTCCATCATCATCAAGGCGGACCGAGCCACTCCTTACGAAACCGTCCTGCGCGTCGCGAATATCGCTCTGGAACACGGCGTCCCATCGGTCGCGCTCGCCACTTCGCCGGGAAAGTGAACGCGAGCGCCAGCGTCACGCCCCCGCTCGTTTTCAGCTGGGCCCCTCCGCGTCGACGCGCACGCGCCCTGGTCTTTTTCCTCATCGCCTCGTTCCTTCTTCACGCCGGCTGTTTTTATCTTTTCCAGATTGTCTATCCCACCACCGTGACCCTTCTTCCGGCGCCCGCGCGGTTGAGCGTGATCACGCCGGACGATCCGGCCTCGGTCAGTTTTCTTCGCTGGGTCGAGGCGGAAGATCCCGCCCTCGCCACCGCCACCATGCGCCCGCCGGAAACCAGACCGGTTGCGTTCCCGCAA
>JBBSEO010000346.1:0-1796 GCA_038239645.1 Chthoniobacterales bacterium
AGAAAGTCGATTCTGCCGGCGCCGTCACTTATTTCCCAGGCTTGTTCACGTTCTTCTCCGATCCGGCACGCGCGGACGAGCTCCACCAATTCGCGAGCCAGAACCTCGCCGACGGCTGGCAGAAGCCCGCGGCGATCGTTTCGGACGAGATTGCTTTTCGGGCAGACTTTCGCCGCCGTCTCATGGCGGAATTTTCGGAGCGCTAAGCCACTTGCTCCTAAAGCGACGTTTCGCCGGTCGGCGTTTCTGGCGTGACGAGGAGACGCATCGGAATCATCGAGGACTCGAAAAAGCCATGCCGCTTAAAAAACGCCTGTGACTTAATTTCTGGACGATCAGTCAGGAGCGTGATGCGTAGGAAGTTTTTCTGCCGCGCAAATTCGACTGCGTAGTCCAGCAACATCGAGCCGTAGCCTTTGTCGCGGTAGGAATCGTGGATGACCAGATCTTCCAGGAGCAACACGAAACCGCCCTCGGCCGTGCTGATGGTAAAGAGCAGATTAATCATCCCCACGATGGCGCGATCCCGGCGCAGAACGAAGACGCGACCGCGATTTGGCTGCTCAAAAATCAGCCGCAGCCCGCGCATCTGCTTGTCCTTGTTCGGTCGGAAATCCTTCTCCTCGCTGAACAATTCCCCGAGGAGTTCTGAGAGTTCATCCAAATCTTCCGCCGTGGCCGATTCGATTGCGACGTCGCTCATGACGCAGTCTATTCCAGAAAATGAGGACGATGGCAATACGCCCTTTCCATTGACAAGCGGGGCGTTGTCCCTAATTTCCCGCCTTTCGTCGATTCCATGAAGCGGACCTACCAACCTTCCAAGCGGACGCGTAAGCGCCAACACGGGTTTCGTGCCCGCATGAAAACTAAAGGGGGTCGCGCGACTCTGGCCCGCCGTCGCCAGCGCGGGCGCAAGCGGCTCCTGCCGAAGGGCGTCGAGATTCCGTTCGCCCGCCACACCCAGGCCTAGGCCCGCGGTTTTCGGATCATCATCGCCCCGCGGAGCAGCACCGCGCCGAGGACGCAGATTCCGCCGACGATGGCCCAGCGACCCGGTCGCTCACCCAGCGCCAGCATCACCCAGAGCGGGTTGAGAATCGGCTCGATGAAGGGGAGCAGGATCGCTTCCAGCGCCGTGACCTCTTTGATCGCGTAGGCATAAAGGGCATACGGAAGCCCGAGTTGGAAAACGCCGAGCACGAGAACGCGCCACGAGGTTGGCCAGTCGAAATGCGCGGCGTGAATGAGAAACGGCAGGCCCACCAACGCGACCAGCAGGTTGCCGAGAATAATGCTCGTGCTCGGCGAAGAAGCGCGCTCCTTCCGCAAAAAAAGCACGAGCGCGGCGAACGACAATCCGCTGAGGAGCGCGAGAATATTTCCCCAAAGACCAAGAATCGTTAGCTGATCGAGGAAAAATAGCGCGATGCCGAGCAGCGCGACGGCGATCACGATCCAGTCGATCGGCAACGCCCGCTCGTCGAGATACCAGCGACCGATCACCGCGACATAGATCGGCGCGGTGTATTGCAAAAAAATGGCGTTCGCCGCTGTCGTCATTCGCGTGGCGAAGACAAAGAGCACGACGGTCAGAGCGTAGCCGATGGCGCCGCCAATTTGCCCGAGAGAGAAAGTGAAGCGCGGCCGGCCCGTGAAAAGGACGATGACGACGACCGCGATCAGGCTTCGCGCGCAGGCGAGCGCCATCGGCGGCAGCGCAATCGACTTGATCAGAACGCCCCCGAGACTCCAAAGCAAAGCCGCGAGCAAAAGAGCAAGGGGCGGGAGGAAAC
>JBBSEO010000347.1:0-1750 GCA_038239645.1 Chthoniobacterales bacterium
AACAGGACGAGCGCCGTCAGGGCCGCAGCGATCGCGGTCGGAAAGCGAGCGGCAAAATCGTTCTCGCCGAAAAGGTCGTAACTCGCGACCTGCGCCCAGTAGGTCAACGGCGGTTTGTCGAAGCGATATCCGCTATTGAAATACGGCACGACGTAATCGGCTCGCGCCTTCATTTCCCGGGACGCTTCCGCGAACCTCGGCTCGTCCCGATCGATCAGCGGCAGGCTCCACGTTCCGGCGAGGTGGAAGGCGAGAGCGCCAAAAAAAACGAGCGCGTAATTGCGAATTGCCGGTGACACCATTGGACCGGAAGCTAGCAGCCGTTCGTTAGAAAATGAAAACCGAAAACAAGCGTTGGCTGGGCTGGGGGTTATTCATCCTCGTTGCCGGGCTTTGCCTTCTGATCGCGTTTCATTTCGATGGAGTTCTCAGTGCCTGGTTCGCCACGAACATCCCCAAGGCCGTGCGTCGCGCGATGTCCTGGGTCAGCAAAATTGGCGACTGGCCCGGGCATATCGTGCTCGGTCTTTTACTTCTGGGGATTGCCTGGTGGCGGGGCAACAAATCGTGGCAGAGGATTTTCCTGGCGATGTTGATTGCCTGTGCGGTCGCCGGGGTCGCGGCCCGCATCCTGAAGATCGCCGTTGGTCGCCCCCGTCCTTCGGTGCAAACCGAAGCCGTTTCTCCAGCTGCGCGTTTTACTGCGAAGTATCAATCGTTTCCCTCCGGGCACACTGCCGCCAGCGCCGCCTTTTTCGGAACACTCTTTCTCGCGCGGCGCCGCGTTGCCACCGCCGCTCTCCTGCTCGTTCCGGCCATCATCGCCCTCTCGCGTATGATTGTCGGCGCGCATTATCTGTCCGACGTCGTCTTTGCGGCGACGCTTGGAATATTATGCGCCGGCCTAACGACTCACTTTTTCCCGCGGGGCGATGATCGGTTATTCGAACGGGACGTGCCTTAGTCCGTCCTAAGACAGGACCTGCATTCGGAGGATCACTTCGTTGAACTGATCCTGTCCAAATTTGTGGATTCGCACGACGATAGTCCGACCAGGTGTGAACGTAGTCCGCCGGTGATGGATTAGAGATCATCATTCGCCCCGCTGACCGGGATTGAGATCTTCCCATTTCACGACGGCCTGGAGCTTCTTCTTAATGATGAAATAGCTTCCCTGAATGTAGAATCCGTCGGTGGTGAAATCGGAATCAGCGGCGAATTGTTCACGACTCATCCATGCACCCGCTCCTCGAGATATTCCGCGATCAAGTCGAACGGCCCAAGCCGAAACCAGGCATCGAAGCTGAACGCATTTCGTTCATCCGGACCTGTGAGGGTGAAGGACGTGAGTGATCCATCCGCATTGACGCGTAAGTTCAGACCCGGCGAGTTATTGGTGTCCGCATCATCCCGGCTATAAAAATAATCGCCGCTTAGTTTCACCCATAAAGGCTGGCCCATGAGCTTGCCCGACCACGGCTGCAGTTCGAGCCGCGTGACCTACATCCGATTCACTCTCCGCCCGCGCGGCTGGGAAACTGAACAAGACGGCTGCGGCGAGGAAGAACGCGACCGGTAATTTGGTCATATCGGGGCGTGCTAGGGTAACGGTCGTGTGGTGTAAAGGTTAAATTTGCGTTACATATTGTTTTCTTGTCGACCGCTTTCGATTCCTCGAACACGGTCGCAAGCACATGGGATTTCTCGATCGTGAGCAAACTGTCGCGGGGCCGAGCTTCAATCGCTGGCT
>JBBSEO010000348.1:0-1738 GCA_038239645.1 Chthoniobacterales bacterium
GCCGCTGGCAAAGCGGCCGGCGTCATCGAGTTGATACCGAATTCGTTCGCGCAATTTGCCGTCGGTCCCATTGGTCGTGGCGGTGCTGCGATGATTGGCCGAGTCGGTCTCGTAGGTGGTGCGGGAGCCATCGGCATTCAAAACCACGCTCACACGGATGTCGCCGTTCGGGGCTCCGGGCGCGGTCTGGGCGGGGGCCGGCGCGGCGAAGAGAATGAGAGCGAGCAGGACGCGGGAGAGCACGCGGGAAGGATAGGGGGCAAAAACAAATCTGGAAAGAGCGCGAAATTTTATTGACCACAATGGGCGGTGGTGGTTAAAAGTGGGGCGAAGTGGATTAAAGTGGATTTTATTCCCGTCGGCCCATGGCATCTTCATCTCAATCACAGCCTCTTTACGCCGGCGAGTTTCGTCACGCCATCGACGAAAAAAATCGCCTCACCGTTCCTTCGCGCTGGCGCCGGGGTGACGCGGAAGATTTCGTTCTTCTGCCCGATCTCGAGAATGGTTTTCTGCGCGTCATGTCACCGGAGGAATTCGACCGCATGAGCGCGCTGGCCGAGGCAGACCTGCAGGTGAGCGCGCGTGACCGCCGGATTTTTCTGCGCCAGCTGCATGCGCGTTCGCAGCACGGCAGCGCGGACAAGCATGGCCGGCTGGTTTTGCCCGAAGAAATTTGCCGCACCCTCAATTTGAAAGGGGAGGTCGCGCTCGTCGGCGGGCGCGGCCGTTTTGAAATTTGGAACGTGAGTCGTTGGAAGAAAGCGCACGAGGAGGAGACGCCCACGTATCAGCACGTGGCCAATGTGATTGGCCTTTAACCGATGAACGCCCTGCTGTTCGAACGCCCGATCTGGTTTTCCACCGGGCCGCTTGTCTTGGAAGAAGAAGCGCAGGAACGCGAGGAGTTTATTTATCACCGGCCCGTGCTGGTGCGTGAGGCGGTCGAGCTGCTCGCGCTGACCGACGGCGCGCTCGTTCTCGATGCGACCTGCGGCGGCGGTGGCCACAGCGAAGCGATTTTGCGCGAAGGCGCCGACGTCATTGGCATCGATCAGGATCCGGACGCAATCGCGCAGGCGCAGGATCGGCTCTCGGAATTTGGAAAACGCGTGACGCTGCGACGGTCGAATTTCCGTCTCTCCGATCGCGTGCTGGACGAATTGGGCGTCGCGGAGGTTGGCGGCGCGCTGCTCGATCTCGGCGTCTCTTCGCGACAACTCGAGAATGCCGAGCGCGGTTTTAGTCTCTCGCGCAATGGTCCGCTCGACATGAGGATGGATCCCTCGCGTGATCTCACCGCAGCAACCATCATTAATAGTTACAGCGAAGAAGATCTGACCCGTATCTTTCGTGAGTATGGCGAGGAACCAGCCTCGCGCCGCATCGCCTCGGCCATCGTGAAACAGCGGAAGGTCGCGCCTTTCCGCGAAACGATCCCACTCGCGCGCCTGATCGAGCGCGTCGTCGGACGGCACGGCCGGCGCCATCCGGCGACCCAAGTTTTCCAGGCCCTACGGATGGAAGTGAACGACGAACTGGGTGCGCTCGCGGAGGGTTTGCGGGTGCTCGTGCCGCGACTCGCGGTCGGCGCGCGCATCGCCGTGATCTCGTTTCATTCGCTCGAGGATCGGCTGGTCAAAAATTATTTCCGCGATCACAGCCGCGAAACGATCGACCGGCCGGAATGGCCCGAGCCGAGACCGAACCTGGCCTGCGACCTGCGCGTCATCACCAC
>JBBSEO010000349.1:0-1735 GCA_038239645.1 Chthoniobacterales bacterium
CGATGGACGCCTCTCGCGCTTTCGGGCGGTGATCAGCGATCGGCCGGGCGGCCTCGCCGATCTCACCGCGCAAATCGCGGCCAACGGCGCGAGCATCAAACAAGTGGTGCACGATCGCGCTTTCGCCGGGAGCGATGTTTCAGCGGTGGAAGTTTTGTGCACGGTCGAAACGCGGAACCGCGATCACCTGATCGATCTTCTCGCCAAATTGCGCGCGCACGGCGTGAAAGTCTCAGATTGCTAGCGGAAACTTGAAGCGCGTTTCGCGCTCCGTAATTTCTCGCGATGGAACCCGATCGCATCGCGACTTTTGCCGACCGGCACATCGGCCCGAGTGAAAATGAAACGGCCGCAATGCTGCGCGCGGTCGGCTTCGAAAGCCTGGAGGGGCTGATTGACGCAACCGTTCCAAAAAATATCCGGCTGAAGCAACCGCTCAACCTGCCGGAAGCAAAAAGCGAAGCCGAAGCGCTGGCGGAGTTGCGCGGATTGGCGGCGAAAAACAAAATCGCGCGCAACTTCATCGGCGCCGGTTATTCCGACACGATCACGCCGCCGGTGATTCAGCGAAATATTCTTGAAAACCCCGGCTGGTACACGGCCTACACGCCTTACCAGGCCGAACTCGCCCAGGGCCGGCTCGAGGCGCTGATCAATTTCCAGACGATGATCACCGACCTGACCGCGCTCGACATCGCGAATGCGTCGCTCCTCGATGAAGCGACCGCCGCCGCCGAAGCGATGGCGCTCTGCCACGCCAGCGTGGCCGGGCGAAAGAAATTTTTCGTCGCCGATAATTGCCACCCGCAAACGATCGCGGTCGTTCGGACCCGGGCGAAGCCGCTCGGAATCGAAATCGTGTCGTCGAATTTTTCCGACTTCAAATTCGACGAAAATTATTTCGGCGCGCTGGTGCAATATCCGGCAACGGATGGCGCCATTCACGATTACGAAAAGTTTGCCCAGGACGCGCACGCGGCGGGCGTGCTGGTGGTCGTCGCCGCCGATATCCTGGCGCTCACCCTGCTGAAGCCGCCGGGCGAATTCGGCGCGGACGTCGCCGTCGGGAGCACCCAGCGTTTCGGGGTTCCGCTTGGGTTCGGCGGTCCGCATGCCGCCTACATGGCGACGCGCGATAAGCACAAACGCCATCTTCCCGGGCGCCTCGTCGGTGTTTCGCACGACGCGGAAGGCCGTCCCGCCTATCGCCTGGCACTGCAGACGCGTGAGCAACACATCCGTCGCGACAAAGCGACGAGCAACATTTGCACAGCCCAGGTTCTCCTTGCCGTGATCGCATCGATGTACGCGGTCTATCACGGGCC
This sequence comes from Chthoniobacterales bacterium, assembly GCA_038239645.1. Classification (GTDB taxonomy): domain Bacteria; phylum Verrucomicrobiota; class Verrucomicrobiia; order Chthoniobacterales; family UBA10450; genus AV69. The sequence goes on from JBBSEO010000349.1 coordinate 1,326, forward strand.
AAGTGGGCTGCGCGCCCTTGCGCGAAGCGTGCATCGAAAAGCGAAACGTCTCGCCGCTGCGCTCACTGCTGCGGGCGCCAGGGTCGGACACGAAAAATTCTTCGACACGATTCGCGTCGAACTCACCGGGGGAAAATCAGGCGAGCCTTCGCCGGATTTGAACCTGCGCGTTCTCGACAAAAACGCCGTCAGCATTTCTCTCGACGAAACCACGACGGAGGAAGATTTGACAAAAATCGCCGAGTTCTTCGGCGCCAAACTCTCTGAGATCCCGGAGGGCGCGACGGAAATCGAAACCCGCCAATCGCCGTTCCTCACGCATCCGGTTTTCAACACCTTTCACAGCGAGACGGAAATGTTGCGCTACCTGCGGCGGCTCGAATCGCGCGACCTTTCGCTTTGCCATTCGA
>JBBSEO010000350.1:0-1734 GCA_038239645.1 Chthoniobacterales bacterium
GAACCCGCGCACCTCGGTGATGACGCGCGGAAATTTGCGCTGCAATTCCCGCAGGCGCTCGAGCAGATGGCGGCCGAGCTTGTCGGCGTTCTCCGCGAGGCGATCCCGGGCGATAATCTCGAGAACTTTCAATGCAACCGCGCTGGCGAGAGGCGTGCCGCCGAAAGTAGTGCCGTGGGTCCCGGGACCGAGCAGGGGCGCGTATTTCTCGCGGACCCAGAACGCGCCGATCGGGAATCCGTTCCCGAGCGATTTCGCCATCGCGACGGCGTCAGGCAGAACGGCGGTGGCAGGCACGATGCGTTGCCAGGCCTGGAATTTTCCGGTGCGGAAGTGACCGGATTGCACTTCGTCGAAGAGAAGAAGCAGATCATGCTCGTCGCAAAGGCGGCGCAGCCCGCGCAAATACTCCGCGCTCGCTACCGTAATTCCCCCTTCGCCCTGGATCGGCTCGAGCAGGATTGCCGCGGTCTTATCGGTAATGGCGGCGGAGGTTGCCGCAAGATCGTTGAAGGGCACGTGCACGAAACCCTGCACCATCGGCTCGAAGCCGTGCTTCACCTTTTCCTGACCGGTCGCGGAAATCCCGCCGAGCGTTCTCCCGTGAAAGGAACCGAGCGTAGCGATGATCTCGAAGCGGCCACGTTCGTGCCCGAATTTCCGCGCCAGTTTGAACAGGCCCTCGTTCGCCTCCGCGCCGCTGTTGCAAAAAAAGACGCGCCCGGGCCCGATCTCGCGCACCAACGCTTCCGCGAGCTGCCCCTGCCATGGGTGGTAATAGAGATTCGAGACGTGCGTGAGGGTGCGCGCCTGGTCCGCGATGACGTCGGCGATTTCCGGATGGGCATGCCCAAGCACACAGACGGCAATGCCACCGCCGAAATCGAGGTAGCGTTTGCCGTCGGCGTCCCAGACGTAATTCCCCTCGCCCCGGGTCAGGACCGGCTCGAAACGGGCGTAGGTTCCAAGAACAAATTCCGCGAACTGCTTTCGGACCTGGTCGGACTCGCTCATTTCTAGTTAGAGCATCACTTCCGTCCCGACGCCGGCGTCGGTGAAAATTTCGAGCAGGATGGAATGGGGCACGCGACCATCGACGAACTGCACCTTCTCCACGCCCGCGGCGATGGCGGCGAGCGCGCTGTCCACTTTCGGGATCATGCCGCGATCGATCACGCCGGTCTGCTTCAGCGCGGGAACTTCACCGACCTGGAGGTGACGCATGAGTGAGGAATTATCGCGCGGGTCGTGCAGCAAACCCGGCACATCGCTCATGAAAACGAGGCGGCGCGCCTTGAGCGCAATCGCGGTCTGGGCGGCGGCGATGTCGGCATTGCAGTTGTAAAGCTGCCCATTCTCATCCCGCGCGGTCGGGCTAACGACTGGCGTGATGCTGCGGCGAATGCACTCGCGTAACGGTTCGACGTTGACGTCGCAAACTTCCCCGACGAAACCGAGATCGCGCCCCTTTTCCTCCGCGATCATTTTGCGGCAGCGGAAAATGTCCGCGCCGGAAAAGCCGCGCGCTTTCCCGCCAAACTCGGTGATGGCGCTGACGACTTCGCTGTTGATTTCGCGCGAAAGAACCCGCTCGACCGTTTCGACCGCGTCGGCGTTGGTCACACGCAATCCTTGAATGAACTCGGCCTTGATCCCGGCTTCCTCGAGGGCGCGCGTGATCGCCTTCCCGCCACCATGCACGACCACCGGGTTGATCCCAACCGCTTCGAGAAA
>JBBSEO010000351.1:0-1725 GCA_038239645.1 Chthoniobacterales bacterium
CTCCTCACCTTCATGAACTGTCTCGGCGTCCGCAGCGGCGGCCGCACCCAATCGATTCTGATGGTGCTCAAAATCGCCGCGATCGCCGGGTTGGTCGTCTGCGGTTTCATCGCTCCTCGCGGCGAAGCCACCCCGGCCAGCGCGATCACCTTTTCCCTAACCGACTTCGGCGCGGCCCTCGTCCCCGTTCTGTTCGCCTACGGCGGCTGGCAAACGGCGAACTTCATCGCCGGTGAAATGCGCGATCCGCGCCGCGACCTGCCCCGCGCCTTGTTGCTCGGCGTTCTCGGCGTCGTCACCCTATATCTCCTGGTAAATTTTATCTGCGTTCGCGTGCTCGGCGCGCAAGGCCTCGCTTTGACGAACACCCCCGCGACCTTGATCGCCCGGACCGCGCTCGGTGCCCCCGGCGCGAAATTCATTGCCGCAGCGATCGCGATTTCGACCCTCGGTTTCCTTTCCCAATCGATCCTGACCGCGCCACGGGTTTATTACGCGATGGCGCGCGACGGAATTTTCTTCCGCGCGGTCGCTCGAATTTCACCGCGGTCGCAGGTGCCCGTGATCGCCATCGTTCTGCAGACGATCTGGACAATCGTGATCGCGTTGACCGGCCGCTACGACCAGATTCTGAACTACGTCGTTTCCATGGATTTCATCTTCTTCGGCCTGACCGCGGCCACCCTCTTCGTCTTTCGCCGGCGCGAAGGCGCCGCCCCGATTTCCCGCAACCCGGGTCATCCCTTCACCACTTTGCTTTTCATCGCCGCCTGCTGGCTCGTGGTCGCCAACACGATCGCGCGTTATCCCGCGAACACCCTCGTCGGCCTGGCGATTTTGCTCGCGGGCGTGCCGGCTTATTTTCTCATGCGTCGCGCGCACCCCGCATGAAAGATTCGCTGCCCAGCTCGAGCCCGTATATGCGCTGGGCCAAACTAGAAAGCGGGAGCACGCGCTTTAATCTCGCCACGAGTGGGGTCGAGGCGTTTCCGCTCTCGGAGTTGCCAGCGCAAATTGGCGATCTGGAGATCAATGGGCCCGGTCGCTATGGATTTCCGCCGCTCCAAGAATGCCTCGCGCACAAAACCGGCGCGTCGATCGATTGCATCATCCCGTCGATTGGCACTTCGATGGCGAACTTCGTCGCGCTCAGTGCGCTGGTACGGCGCGGCGACGAAGTCCTGCTCGAGCAACCGACGTATCACCCGCTCCGAGAGATTCTGGAATTTCTCGGCGCAAAGCTGAAGCGCTTCGAACGTTCCCCGGAAAATAATTTCGCCGTTGATCTCGAAGCGCTGGCCGCGGCGATCACTCCCGCGACCAGGCTCATTGTCCTGGCAAATTTGCACAATCCGTCGAGCGCGCTCGTGCCTGATGAAGAGATGCGGCGAATCGGCGAGCTGGCCGCGAACGTAGGCGCGACCGTTTTTGTCGATGAAGTTTATCTCGAGACTCTTTTCGATCGGCCGTGGCGATCATCTTTTTTCCTGGGCAGAAATTTTGTCGTGACCAGCAGTCTGACCAAGGCCTACGGGCTAAGCGGACTGCGCTGCGGCTGGATCCTCGCGCCCGAAAATGTGAAGTCGCGGATCTGGCAGGTCATCGATATGACCTACGGGATACCGGCGCATCCGGCCGAGCGCCTGAGCGCGATCGCCCTTGATCATCTGCCGCAGATTGCCGCGCGCGCGAGACATCTGGTCGAGACCAACCGCGTCCTTCTGA
>JBBSEO010000352.1:0-1712 GCA_038239645.1 Chthoniobacterales bacterium
GCGGCGGCGAAATTTTTCGTCGCCGCGCGCGTTCGGCCATTCCCGTTTTCCTGCGAAATTCGCGGCAACGTTCCGGTCGCGCGCGGGCTGGGCAGCAGCGTGACGGTGCGGCTGGGCGTGATGCACGGACTGAACGTCCTCTCCGGCGCCGGGTTGGGGAGAGAGCAGATCTTTGGACTTTGCGCCGAGCTGGAGGGACATCCGGACAATGCCGCTCCGGCCAGTTTTGGCGGCTTCAATCTCGTCCGTGCGAGTGGCGTGCAGCGTTTCCCGGTTTCTCCACGTCTCTTTTTTGTCTTGCTCGTGCCTGACTTCGAAGTGGCCACCTCCGCCGCGCGACGTTTGCTGCCGAAGAAAATTTCGCGTGCGGGCGCCGTGGCAAGCGCGGGAAATGCCGCGGCGATCGCCGCGGCGTTCGCGTCTCGCGATTACGAAAAATTGGGGGGGAACTTTGACGATTTTCTGCACCAGCCTTTCCGGAAAAAACTGGTGCCGTTTCTGAATCGAGTGATCGCAGCCGCGGAAAAAGCCGGCGCGCTCGGCGGGTTCCTCAGTGGCTCGGGATCGACAATCTGCGCGCTGACGGTGCGCGAACCTGACAAAGTTGCGGCGGCAATGAAGCGCGCGGCGCGCGAGGTCGGCGCGCAGACCATCATCACACGCAGCGATAATCGCGGAGCCCAGGTGCAATGAGTCAGTCCCGCGAAAATCTCGAGCAGTTCGCCATCGACGTTATCCTCGAGCGTCGCACCGGATTTCGCGCGACGCTGCTGCGTACGCTGCTCTATATCCTGTCGCTCATTTACGAGCGCCTCGTGCAACTGCGCCTCTGGTTATATCGGAAGCGACTTTTTCGGGAACGCGCGCTCGGTTGTCTCGTCATCAGCATCGGTAACCTGACCGTGGGCGGAACCGGCAAGACGCCGATCGTGGAAAAATTTGCGCGGGCGCTGCAAAACGGCGGACGGCACGTCGCCATTCTCAGCCGGGGTTACAAAAGTGTCCCGCGACCGAGTAAGCGGACGACGCTTGATCGCTGGCGCGGCGCGGCGCCCGATCCGCCCCGGATTGTTTCCGACGGCCAATCGCTCCTGCTCGATTCGCTCACCGCGGGCGACGAGCCCTACATGCTGGCGAACAATTTGAAGAACGTCATCGTGCTCGTGGACAAAGACCGGGTGAAAAGCGGTCTCTTCGCGATCGACCAGATGAAGGCGGACACGCTGCTGCTCGACGACGGCCTGCAATACCTGCACCTGAAGCATCGCCTGGACATCGTGCTGATCGATCGTCAGGCGCCGTTCGGAAATGAATTTCTTTTGCCCCGGGGAACTTTGCGCGAGCCCCCGCGAAATTTGCGGCGCGCCAGTTACATTTTCATTACCAAGAGCAACGGTGACACTGGAGAATTGCGAGAGCGGATTCGGCGCTACAATCGCACCGCGGAAATCATCGAGTGCGCGCATCAGCCGCTGCATCTGCAGAACATGATCACGGGCGAAATTGTTCCGCTGCAAAAATTGCGCGGCGCTTACGTCGGTTCGATTTGCGGAATCGCGGTGCCGGAAAGCTTCGAGGATGGCCTGCGGCAACTCGGCGCTCGGATCGAAATCGCGAAACGTTATACCGATCATCATCGTTACAGCGAAGGGGAGTTGGAGAATTTCATGAAGCGCTGCGTTCGGCGCGATCTCGAATTGATCGTCACGACC
>JBBSEO010000353.1:0-1706 GCA_038239645.1 Chthoniobacterales bacterium
GATTCGCATGCGGTGCCTTCGCTGCCGCCGGCGAGCCTCGCCTGATAGTCAAAAGTCGTGACTTGTTCCCCGAAGGCAATTCGGAACAGGTCATCAATATCGTTGAAGCTCATTGCACTGGAATGTTCCTAAACGGATTCTCGTTTGCGGGCAATGTTTCGCCGGCAGGCGAGATCCATCTATATTTATGCGCGGGCAACGGCCATTGAAGCGGTGCGGGTGCGCTGCGATGTCTGATGCTTCGTTCATCAGTTCGGGGGGGGTAGCGATCAGACGAAATTCCTTAATTTGGCTAAGGGGTAGGGCGTCTATCAAATCAAGATAAGCCCACGGTGCCGCCGAGGGCGAAAACAATTGGGTCGCCGATGCGACCCGATTTGGCGGTGACTTGCCTCACTTTCGAGGGCGACCCTAACGGGATTCGAACCCGTGTTACCGCCGTGAAAGGGCGGTGTCCTAGGCCACTGGACGATAGGGTCGGAAGGGGGCGCAATATCGATAACGGGCACTTCGAATCAAGTATCCTTTCACGCGAGGTTCTTCCTCGTCAGTTCGCTCCCGCGGCGGAGCGTCTTCAGCGGCGAAGCGCAGCCGTGGAGTGCTCTTCGATCGCCGCCGCGGTGCGCGCAGCGGCGCCTTGATGAGGCGCGATCACCTCGCGCGCCGGGCTGGTCATCTGTTCGCGCGCTGCCGATGACTGGAGGAGACGGCGACTCGTTTCGCGCAATTCTTCTTCGTTCCGAACAATGATCGCGCCGCCGTCGCGCACGAGTTGCGCGCTGATCTGGGCAAAGTTTTCCATCTTCGGCCCAAACAGAACCGGCTTGCCTGCGGCGACGGCTTCGACCGGATTTTGGCCGCCGTGCGCGGTGAGGCTTTTGCCCACGAACACGACCGTCGCGATCTCCAGCCACGCGCGCAGTTCTCCGGTAGTATCGACGAGCAGACAATCGCCACCGAGAGTTTCGGTTCGGCGTTGGACCGTGAGGCCGAGCGAGCGGAGCTGCCGAATGACGTTTGGCGCGCGCTCGACGTGGCGCGGCACGATCACGAGTCGCAGCGACGGAAAATCGGTGCGCAATTCCTTGAAAACGCGCCCCAGGATTTCCTCCTCCCCGGCGTGGGTGCTCGCGCCGAGCAACACCGTCGATGCCGCGAACTCGCTGCTCAGTTCGGGAGGCAGCGGCGGCTTCGGTCCACGAAGATCATATTTCACGTTGCCTGCGACCACGATGTTGCGTCCGCCCAGCGCCCGCCAGCGCGCGGCATCGATTTGATCGGGCACGGCAATTAGATCGAGTTGGCGAAAAATCGGCGCGACCAACTTCCGAAAGCGCCGGAAGCGTTTTTCCGACCGCGGGGACAATCGTGCGTTTGCCAACATTACCGGCACGCCGGTCGCCCTGGCTCGCGCGACCATGTTCGGCCAGACTTCGGCTTCCACCAATACGATCCGGTCCGGCGCGAAAAATCGAAAGGCACGCCGCATCACCGGCCAGAAATCGAGCGGCGAATAGAAGACTTCGATCCATTCCGGCGCGCTTTTCTCCGCCAGCGCGTGTCCAGTGGTGGTGGTGGTGGTTAGAATGCAATTGAGGCTGGGATCACGTTCGCGGAGGGCGGCGGCGATCTTCAGCGCGATCATGATTTCGCCCACGCTAACAGCGTGGATCCAAGTCGGCCGCGGGCGAAGATTCTCGCGCGCC
>JBBSEO010000354.1:0-1667 GCA_038239645.1 Chthoniobacterales bacterium
GCTCCCAGCTCCGCTTTCGCGCCGGTGTAATCCGCGCCCGCAACTTTAAGAATGAAATCGTAGGCGGCAATCGCCGGAATTTGTTTTGTGCGTGGCGGCAACGAATCCAGCGCCTGCATCGCTTCCAGGGTGCGACCCGCGCAATGCAAGGCAAACGCGTAGGTGGCGGTGAACGCGGCGTTGTTCGGGAATCGCGCGTGCAAATCTTCCGCTGCCCGACGCGAAGCTGCATCGCCCCGGAGTAACAGACCGAGGCTGGCATAATTATTGGCGGCCACGGCGTCGTCCGGATTCAATTCGAGCGCGCGTTGCGCCACGCGGAGGAGGCCATGCGCATTGCGCGTTTGGCGGTAATGCTGCTGCAGCGCGTCCAGCGCGGCGCTCGCTCCCGGCGTGCCGCCCGCGATTTTCCACCATGCTTCTTCCGCCTGCTCGTCATAGCCCCAGCCGTGGCAAAGGCTCGCCATCGTGAACAAGAGGCCAGCGTCGTTCTGCGCGGTTTTAAGCGCGTTCTTCCAATAATTTTCCGCTGCGGTCGAATCGAGAGAGGAGAGGTGACGCGTAGCGTGGCTGGCGATGGTAAGCCGGAGCGCTTCGGCCTCTTTCCAATTTTCGCTCGCGACAAAGTCGAACAGGCCCTGCCAATTCTCCGCGCAGCTGTACGATTCGGCGAGGGCCAGCGGAACGGATTGCGCGGTCGCGATCTTTTTGTCCAGCGTCGAACCCCAGGCGAGACTGTCGGCGGTGCGTTGGTGTCGGTTCATCCACGCGATGAGGGCGGCAGCGTCGGAGGGCGAATTTTTTGCGAGCGTTTCGACGCGGGGAAGCAGCGCCGCCTCTTTTCCCGCGCGCGCCGCCGCTTCGAGGCGAAGCATCTCATCGCTGAAATTCGTGCCTTCCGTAGTAGCCAGCTCCGCTGCCCACTTCGTCTGCGCGTCGGCGTCGTTGCGCGAAAGGGCGTCGCCCAAAAGTATTCGCAGCGCAGGCAGACGGGCGGCGGGAACCTGTGCCATTTGCGCCAGCGCGCGACGGGCCTCCTCGGCGGCGGAAGCGTCGCCTGCCAGTTCCAGCGCGGCGAAATTGAGACGGTGCTGAGCGTTTTGCGGCTCGAGAACGATCGCGCGCGCGAAGTGATTTGCCGCTTCCTTCTGGTTTTTTTCCGCGAGGGCGAGCGCGCCGGCGATTTGATGGTAGTGCGCCGAATTCCGATCGATGGCATTGACCCACCCGAGCGCTTGTTCGGCGATCCGCGTCTGGTTTTGCGCGATCGCGGCCGAGGCGAGGGAAAGACGATTTTCCGTGGTCGGTTGCAACGTCTCAAGTCGCCGAAACCAATCGAGGGCATCCGGGTGTTGTGCGATCCCGGCGATTTGTGCCATTAGGCGCGTGGCCGCGATGTTGGCCGGTTCGGATTGCAAAATCTGCCGGCAAACCAGCACGCTGTTGGCGTAATCGCGCCGATTAAAAAATTCGGCGGCGCTTTTCTCGAGATGCGAGCGCCGCAACTGGCGATAGCCAAGAGCGAGTCCGGCGAGTGTCGCGAGAATCGCCAGGGCCAGGCCGAACCGAATCGTCCGACGCCACCGCTGCGGCAATCTCTCTCCGTCAGCGCTTTCTGACTTTGGCACGGTGGAAGAAGGCGAGCACAATGGCGAAAGCGCAGGAGA
>JBBSEO010000355.1:0-1657 GCA_038239645.1 Chthoniobacterales bacterium
CGACCTGCGCGATCGCTTCGAGTTTGCCCATGCGCGGACGCCTTTTGTTTTTGAAGACGGTGAGTTGAGTCTGCCGCAAATTTCGGCCGACCTGGCGCGCGGGAAAGTCACCGGCGATTTCGCGATGCAAACGCAGGAGCCAGGTTCTCCCTTCACCGCTCATGCCAGTCTTCAGCACGTCCAGGCAAACGACCTCATCGTTCGCGCCGGTGGGCCGGCCGACGTCGTCCGCGGCACCCTCGACGGCGCGGTGGAAATGAAAGGCGACACCGCGAACATCCAGTCACTCGCCGGCGCCGGTGACCTGGCGCTGCAGGCCGGGCATGTGCAGCAATTTCCGATTCTGGCTATCGTCGGCGATTTGCTCCAGATCGAGGAACTCAAGCAGCTCGACCTGGAAGAGGCGCAAACAAAATTCCACGTGGCCAACGGCAATGTGCTGATCGACGCCATGACGTTGCGCTCGGCCAATCTGAGCCTCAGCGCGCTCGGCTCCGTTTCGCTGCTCGGGAAAATGGCCCTCACTTCGACTCTCACGCTCAACGACAAAATTCGCGGCCAGTTGCCGCGACTCCTGCGCGAGAATTTTACCGCCTCAAACCAGCCGGGGTTTTACGCGCTCGATTTTCATGTGAACGGCACTGTCTCCAAACCACGCACCGACCTGATGGAACGCATCGTCGGGCGTGACCTGCGCGATCTCAACGGCGTGGTCGATGCGCTGTTCGGGAGATCGCATAAGAAAAAGAAAGCGGCGCCGGCGGAAACAGCGCCGCCGCCGGAGGTGTCGCCCGCGCCGACCGAAGGCACGCCCTCGCCGACACCAGCGCCGACGCCGTGAGAGTCATTGCCGGAACAGCCGGTGGCCTCCGACTCGAAGTGCCGCGCGCGGGCGTTCGGCCGACGATGGATCGGGTCAAGGCGGCAATTTTCTCGAGTCTGGGCGACCAGGTGCCAGGCGCTCGTGTCCTCGATCTTTTCGCGGGGACGGGCGGACTTGGAATCGAAGCGTTGAGCCGCGGCGCGCGGTCCGTGACCTTCGTCGAGTCCTCGCGTCGTGCGACGCAGGCGATCGAGCGTAATCTGGCCACGGCGAAATTCGAGGGCCAGGTGCGGGCGCGAGATGTCTTCACATTTCTGCGCAGCGCCTCGGGGGAATACGATTTAATCTTTGCCGATCCGCCCTACGAAGCACTTACGGACGGTGTGAGTTTTTCCAAAACACTTCTGCGTGATTCTGCCATTCCCGATTTACTCGCGCTCGGTGGAATTTTCGTTTTGGAAAAACGTCCCGGCGAGATACTCGAGGTTGCACCTCGGTGGACCCTGACGCGCAGTCGGCGGTATGGCGCGACCGAAGTTCTTTTTCTGGAAAAGAGTTGATGGCCCGATTTTTCTACAACCTTTTTTGGCCGCTCGGGTTGCTGCTCTTTCTGCCCGCTTCCATGCGCAAGATGATCCGGCGCGGTGGCTATCGGAAGGATTTCGGGCAGCGACTCGGCCTTTATTCTCGCGTGGCGCGCGAGAATCTTCGCCCGCGGCCGACTTGGATCCACGCTGTTAGCGTGGGCGAAATCATGATCGCGCTGAAGATCGCCGCCGCCCTCCGCGAACGTGATCCCAGCCTCAATTGCATTCTAACCACCACCACCACCAC
>JBBSEO010000356.1:0-1640 GCA_038239645.1 Chthoniobacterales bacterium
AAGATGGTGTAATCGCGGCCCAAGCCCACATTTTTGCCCGGGACAAACTTTGTCCCACGTTGCCGGATGATAATGTTGCCGGCAACCACCAGCTCGTCTCCAAATTTCTTCACCCCCAGCCGCTTACTGACGCTATCGCGGCCGTTCTTAACACTGCCTTGTCCCTTTTTGTGTGCCATGAGAAATTATTCCTCGTCCTTCTTCGTCTTCTTCCCGCCCAGCGCGATCGATTTGATCTTCAGCCGGGTGAGCTTGCGGCGATGGCCGACGGTGCGGTGGTAACCTTTGCGACGGCGATACTTGAACGCGATAACCTTCTTGTCCTTGCGATGCTCGACCACTTCGGCGGTAATTTTGGCGCCTTCGACCGCCGAGCCGTGTGAAATCTTGTCGCCGTCCGCATGGAGCAGCACGTCGGACAACGTCACCGTCTTGCCCACTTCTCCCTCGAGAAGATCGACGTCAATAATGTCGCCTTCTTTCACGCGGTGTTGATGACCGCCAGTTTTGATAATTGCGTAAGCCATACGAACAGGATGTTTTCCTTCGGGGAAAAGCCGCGCACAATTCCACAAGCGGCTGGCTTTGGCAAACGAAAGCTCAGTCCGCCGCTACCAGCAGGACGATTTCGCCGCGCGGGGCGTGTGCCTGATAATGCGCGAGCAATGCCGCCGCCGTCCCGCGCCGGAATTCCTCGAACTTTTTCGTTAGCTCCCGCGCCACGCAGAGCGAGCGCTCGGGCATCGCCTCGCCGCACGCCGCGAGCGATTTCACCAGCCGGTGCGGTGACTCGAAAAAGATGGTCGTTTCGGGGCGAGCCGCGGCTGCGCTGATTTCGCGCGCACGCTGCCCGCTCTTGATCGGGAGGAAGCCTCGAAAACAGAAGCGTTCCATCGAAAATCCGGACCCGACGAGTGCCGTCAAAATGGCCGAGGCTCCAGGAACGACGGTAAAAGCCAGATTGCGCGCGATGCATTCGCGGATCAAGCGAGCTCCCGGATCGCTCACGCCCGGTGTTCCGGCGTCGGTGATCAGGGCGACGTTCTCGCCCTCGGCCAGACGCTTCGCCAGCTCGGCCGTGCGCATCGCCTCGTTATGTTCGTGAAGGCTGACGAATGGCCTGCTGATTCCCAGGTGCTTCAACAGCATTCCAGAATGCCGGGTGTCCTCGGCCGCGATTACATCGGCCGCTTTCAGCGCCTCGATCGCACGAAGGGTGATGTCGCCCAGGTTTCCGATGGGCGTGGCGACAAGATAGAGCATGTGTTGGATGCTCCGCCAAAACAGCCGCGGATGCGACCCTTCAGAATTTGAATACTAACATCTTGGAAACAAGTTGGTTATGACCGAGCCACTAGACAGCACCGCGCAGTGTGATACTCTCGTACAAACAAGCGAGTAACGTCGCGACGACGCAACTGTTCAAGTGCGACCGCCACGTTCGATTTTTCCCGCTGCCAGCGGCTCCTGAGGCGCGCGTGGCGGTAGAAATACTCCGCCCGCTCCGGCGTCTGGAGCGGCGTACGCGCCAAGAATCGACGCGAGAACTATCATTATGAAAACTACATTCACGAACAATCAGCGCAGCGGCTTTCCGCGGACTGATTACCATTTTCAATCCGACCGGCTGGCGGGCGGCG
>JBBSEO010000357.1:0-1620 GCA_038239645.1 Chthoniobacterales bacterium
CCGTGGAGTTATCTCTCGCCGCCGAATCGGCCGGCGCAAAATTTCATTGGGCCGTTCGGCGCCATTTTTGCCAGCACGTTTTATCTCCTGATCGGCGCTGCCTCCTATCTGTTGGCCGCCGTCCTGCTCGGATTCGGCGCTGCGAAATTATTCTACGGTCGCCTCCGGGTGATGGCGCGACTGCCTTGGATTCTCCTTTTTGTCGTCTCAGGCGCCTGCCTCTTGCAGCTTCAGACTCATCATTTCCAAGGCTGGAAGGCGGCCTTCAACATTCAAGGACCCGGCGGTGCGCTTGGCTACTTCTTCGGGAGAAAGATTCTCCTCTCAGCCATGGGCGACGTCGGGTCGATGATCCTCCTTGCGGGCATTTATTTAACGTCGCTTATTCTCATGACCGGTCTGCGCCCGATTCATCTCGTGCGCGAATCGGTCGCGGGCACGCGGCGCGGCACCGTGCGCTGGCGCGAGTGGCGTCTCCATCGGGAAATGGGGCGCGCGGATGTGAAAGGCCAGCTCGAGATTAGTCAGCGCGAGTTGAACAAACAGCGGCGCTCAATCGAGAAACAGTTGAAGAAAAAGGGCGCGACCGCGGCCGAGCCCGCCGTGATGGCGCCGGAGGAATTATTCGATCGGCCCAAACCGAAAGTGGTCGATACCACGGCGCTGCCGAGCGAAGGCGAAGCCAACCGTCGCAAGCCGTCGCTCGCGGAACTGCGCAGCGCGAAGAAGCCGGCCAGCTCGACCAACGATCCGGTGGGCGCGAAGTTCGACGCCGAGCATTACGTCAATCCCGGCATCGATCTATTGGACGAACATGATCCCGAAGGACGCGGCGGGGCCGATCCCGCTGAACTGGAACGGGTGCAGCAAACGTTGATCGAGACGCTGGCGCACTTTGGCATCGCCGTGGCCGCGGGCGACATTACGAAAGGGCCGACGATCACCCGCTATGAAGTTTATCCGGCGAAAGGGGTGCGCGTGGACAAGATCGTTTCGCTCGAACGCGACCTCGCGCGGGCGACGCGAGCCGAACGGATCAATATTCTCGCGCCGATTCCCGGCAAGGACACGGTAGGGATCGAGATCGCCAATACGCGAAAGATCAAAGTCACGCTGCGCGAGTTAATGCAATCGAGCGACTGGGAAGAAGCCAAGGTGCGCTGCAAACTCCCGCTCGCCCTTGGCAAGGACGTTTATGGAAAAGCGATCATCGCCGATCTCGCGCAAATGCCCCACCTGCTCGTCGCGGGCACGACCGGCAGCGGGAAAAGCGTTTGCATCAACGCGCTCGTCGCGAGCATGCTCTTCCGCTTCACGCCGGAAGAACTGCGCTTCGTCATGATCGATCCGAAAGTGGTCGAGATGCAGGTTTACAATTCGCTGCCGCATCTCGTCGTTCCCGTTGTCACCGACCCGAAAAAGGTTCTCCTCGCCTTGCGCTGGCTGATCGATGAGATGGAACGGCGCTACAAGATTTTCGCGAAAATGGGCGTGCGGAATATCACCAGCTTCAACGCGCGTCCGCCGAAGAAAACGCAAAAGGAACTGGAGGAGGCCGATGGCGCAGTGGAAGCGAAAACACCGCCCGCGCCCAGCCCGATCGCCGTTCCACGCGATGAC
>JBBSEO010000358.1:0-1610 GCA_038239645.1 Chthoniobacterales bacterium
GCCGGCCTGGCACGCGAGTCGCGAAAATGTCGTCGCTTCCCTGAATGTGGGCGATCGCTTCGCCGGCGAAACAGTTCGCAGCCGCGCGCGCAGTTTTCTTCTGGTCGGGGAAGTGGCGCTCTCGCTCGTGCTTCTCGTCGGGGCCGGCCTGCTTCTCCAGAGCCTGGTCCGGTTGCGCGAGGTCAATCCCGGTTTTCGCACGCCACATTTGCTCACCGCTTCGATCTCCTTGCCCTCCGCCCGTTACAAACCGGGCGAGCCGCGGCTGCAGTTTTTTCAACAACTGATCGAACGCCTCCGCCGCCAGCCTGAAGTTATCGCCGCCGGCGCCGCGCTGACGTTGCCGCTCGGCGGCAGCGAGTACGATATTGGGCGCGCTTTCGTGCCCGAAGGCAAAACCCTCGCGCCGGAGAATTCCGCGAACGCGGTCTATGACACCATCTCGCCGGGATATCTTGAAACAATGGGCATCTCGCTCGTCGCTGGTCGCGCCTTCACGCCGCGAGACGACGCCACTTCGCCCATGGTCGTGATCGTGAATCAGAAATTAGCGCAGCAGAGTTTCGGTTCAGCTGACCGCGCTATCGGTAAACGCCTGACCGTTTGGCGCGACGAGAAATTCCCGCGCGAGATTGTCGGCGTCGTTGCGAACACGAAAGCATCGGCTCTGGATCGCCCGGACGAAGCGCAAATTTATGTGCCGCAAGCGCAGGATGCGGCCTGGGGCTTCATGTCGGTCGCGATTCGCACCCGCGCCGATCCGAACTCGTTTCTGCCGACGCTGCGACGCGAAGTGCTCGCGCTCGATAAAGACCAGCCGATCTACAACGTCCAGACCGCGGACGAAATCATTCTCAAATCGGCCGCCACGCGCCGCGTCTCGACTTTTCTCCTCACCGCCTTCGCCGCGATTGCGCTCTCGCTCGCCGCCCTCGGAATTTACAGCGTCATCGCCTACACCGTCAGTCTGCGCGTGCACGAGATCGGCGTCCGGATGGCGCTCGGCGCTCAGGCCTCCGATGTCTTTCGCCTGATCATCGGCCAGGGCGTGGTGCTGACGATTATCGGCATCGCCGCCGGGCTCGCCGGCGCTTTTGCCCTGACCCGCGTTCTCGGGACACTGCTCTTCGATGTGCGGGCCTACGATCCGCTGACCTTTGGCGCCGTCGCGCTCTTGCTTTTTCTGGTCGCAGTCCTCGCTTCTTATTTTCCGGCCCGCCGCGCAGCCCGCTTAAACCCTGTCACCGCCCTCTCGCAAAATGGTTGAACCAATCATTCGCCTGTGCAATTTGGAACGCAATTATCCGCTTGCGAAAGGCCAGTTCTTTTACGTCCTGCGCGACATCAATCTCGAGATCGCGGAAGGCGATTTCGTTTCGATCATGGGACCGAGCGGCGCCGGGAAATCGACCTTGCTGCACGTGCTCGGGATGCACGATCACGGCTGGAGCGGCGAATATTTTTTCGAAGAAACCGCGGTCCATCAACTGAAGGCGAAAGAACGCGCGACGCTGCGGAACGAGAATATCGGCTTCGTCTTTCAGCAGTACCATTTGCTCGATGACCTGACCGTTTACGAGAACCTCGAGATTCCGCTTTCCTACCGGCAC
>JBBSEO010000359.1:0-1603 GCA_038239645.1 Chthoniobacterales bacterium
CGGCAAAGTCGTGAAGCCCAACGTCGACGTGCGGCAAAGCAGCAAACCGCGCGGCACTCATTTCGTCGGGGCGCCGATGCCGTTTTTCATGGAATTTCTGCCGAGCTATGGACTCCACGCCGGCTATCTTCCCGGGGTGCCGGCTTCGCACGGCTGCATTCGCATGCCGTGGTGGAAAGCCCGGCAATTTTACCGCTCGGTTCACCTCGGAACGCGGGTGACCGTCCGACCGTAACTCCATCGCCCGGATTTGCGCCCGACGCGCAATCAGCGATAGGATGTTGTCGGTCGCGGCCCGCTATCCCTCGAACGGCCCACGACCTCCAAAACTGCGATGAACGCCAGTCGCGACGAAAAATTCGAGATCGCGCATGTTCTTTTTGTCGATCTGGTCGCCTACTCCAAGTTGCTGCTCACCGAGCAGAGTGCGGCGCTCAAAGAACTGAATGAAGTGGTCAAGAGCGGCGCGCGCTTCCGCGACGCGGAAAGCGCAGGCTCGCTCCTGCAACTTCCGACGGGCGACGGCATGGCCCTCATTTTTCGCGATAGCCCGGAAGCGCCGGCGGAGTGTGCGATGGAAATCGCGCAGGCCTTGCGCGCGTATCCCAACCTTAAGGTGCGCATGGGTCTGCATAGCGGGCCGGTGAAATACTTGGAGGATGTGACTGGACGCTCGAACATCGCGGGAGCCGGCGTCAACCTCGCGCAACGCGTCATGGACTGCGGCGACGCCGGTCATATTCTGCTGAGCAAACATCTCGCGGAAGATCTCGAACATCATCCGCGCTGGGCCGCGCTCCTGCACGATCTGGGCGAGACCACGGGCAAACACGACGTCGTTCTCCATCTCGTTAGTCTTTACGACGCGAACCTCGGCAACCCACTCCTGCCGACCAAGCTCCGCCTCGAGCGGAAAGGTCGAACGCGCCGCCAACAACGGCGCTTTCTCTGGAGCACGGTCGCACTGGCTCTGCTGGCCGCGCTCGTCACCGGATATTTCCTAACAAAACCTCGCCCACAGCGCGACCCTCCCGCTCCCCCCGACGATAAGAGTATCGCCGTGCTGCCATTTGAAAACTTGAGCGCGGCACCGGAAAACGCCTTTCTTGCCGATGGCATCCAGGATGATCTCCTGAATAGTCTCGCTCGGATCAAGGACCTGCGCGTCATCAGCCGCACCAGCGTGATGGCCTATCGCGATCGCACCCGGAATCTCCGCGAAATCGGAAGCGCGCTCAATGTGGCAAACATCCTGGAAGGCAGCGTCCGCCGCGAAAAGGATCGCGTCGCGGTGAATTGCCAGTTGATCGACGCGCGGCATGATCGGCAGCTCTGGGCCAATCGTTACGACCGCACCATCCAGGACTCCCTCGGCTTGGAAGGAGCATTGGCGGCGGAAATTGCGGAGGCGTTGCGCGCCACCCTCACTCCCGAGGAAAAGGCGCGGGTCGTGCAGCAACCCACCCAAAACGCGCAAGCCTGGATTCTTTATCTGCGGGCGCTCCCCCTGGCACTGAGCGCGGACAATCTGCTCCGGGATTATCGGACCGCAGCCGATCTGTTTAGTCAGGCGATCGCGCTCGACCCGAATTTCGCTCTCGCC
>JBBSEO010000360.1:0-1601 GCA_038239645.1 Chthoniobacterales bacterium
AAGGGAGCCCTCACGGCCTATGACAAAATCAAAAACGCCCTGGCCGAGACGGACAAAATTCTACCGATCTATAATTATTTTGAGAGTTCTCGCGGCCGCGCCGGCGCGAGCTATCGCGCGCCGCGCGCTTTCTACAGCACGCTCTTCAAATATGCCAGGCGCCTGCTGCGTCACGGCGATGAAATGAGCAAACCGAATGGCGAACGTTTTCCCGAATTCCGCGACAGCTACAAAGAATCGCTCGAACTGGATTTGTTCTCGAGCGAGCCGATTCACGAAGATGTCGAGATCCTGACTTTGTCAGATTCGCTGACCGATATGACCGCGCGATTCGGCGATGCCGATCCTTTGGTGCAGAAAGTTCTCGCGGGAAAATCGCCCCGCGCGCGGGCCATTGAGCTGGTCAAAAATTCGAAACTGAAGGATCCCGCGACGCGCAAGCAACTCTATGACGGCGGAACTGCAGCCGTGGCCAATGCGAGCGATCCGATGATTGCCCTCGCCAAGCTGGTCGACGCGCCGGCACGCGAGGCCCGCAAAAAATTCGAGGTGCAGGATGAAATCAAGCAGCAGGCCTACGGCGAAATCGCGAAAGCGCGCTTTGCGCTCGAGGGAACGAACACCTATCCGGACGCGACCTTCACCCTGCGGCTCTCCTACGGGACCGTGCGCGGTTACGAGGAAGACGGAAAACAGATTCCGGCGCTGACTAATTTCGCCGGCCTATTCGAGCGGGCCGCCGCGCATGCTAACGAGCCGCCGTTCGACCTGCCCAAGCGTTGGCTCGACCGCAGAGCGCAACTCAACCCGTCGACGCCTTTCGATTTTGTCTCCGATGCTGACATCATTGGCGGCAACAGCGGCAGCCCGGTGGTGAACAAGGAGAACGAATTCGTCGGAATTATTTTCGACGGAAACATTCAGTCGCTCGCACTCGACTGCATCTTCACCGATCAACAGGCGCGCGCGGTCAGCGTTGATTCGGCTGCGATCAGCGAAGCCCTGCGCAAGGTCTACGATGCCGGTGCACTCGCGGACGAGATCGAGGGCAAAAAATAGCGAACGCCTGCGAACTACTGTAGCTGATAGACGTCGACGAGAGCGAGGCCGGTGCCGCCGTTCTTGCCTCGGACGATCGCCGTCGTGCTGCCAGCGGGACGTCGCACGATGACGGCGGACTCGAGCGGATTGGGCGGAGCGTAGCCGGTCGCCTGGATTTCCGCGGCTTGCGAATCCTGCCAATTGTCGTTGAAAGCCAGGAGAACACCATTAGCATCGCGCACTTCCAGCGTTGGATCCGCGAGCACGCCGGAAAGACCAAATTGCCCAAGCGTCGGGCCCAGGGCCCGAATCAGCACCCGGTCCGTCCCGGATAGATTGCTCCCCCCGAGGATGAAACCGGCGATGAGAATGTTGTCCCCGGTCCTCACCAGACCGCGCGTGCTAATATTTGTTAGCTGACGCGGCGACGGCTCGATCGCCAGGGCATACGGTCCAAGGTCCGCATAATCGATCGTCGAAAGAAGAACACCGTTCGGGTCGTAACGCCGGATATGTTTGCCGGCATACTCGGCCACGAAGAAATTACCGGCACTGTCGAA
>JBBSEO010000361.1:0-1590 GCA_038239645.1 Chthoniobacterales bacterium
ATTGAAAACAGCCCGCGACAAAGTCGCGCACCTCTACGCGCGCTGGCACGAACTCGAGCTGATGCAGAACGTCTCGCCTCGCGTTGCGCCCTAGCCCAGGTAAACATTTCTGCCGGGGGGAGAATAGAATCAGTGCTCACTTTTCTCTGGCGAGGGAGAAGCGGATCACCAAACGTGCCGGCGGGCCGAGAGGATCTCGGATCGAACGGAAGGTGCGCTGGCGCGCCGGGGTGTGCGAGAAGCCGACCTAAAGCGAAATGTCCGACCTTTGACCTTCACCCGGGCCTCTAGATGAACTCCGTCCGGTACTTTGGCGCGAGCTCTTCAGATTTTTTCTTCAATTCCGATTGCTCTTCCTGACTGAGCGACGGCGGCGTGGAGCGACGGGTCGGCACTTTCGCGCCGATCTCAGCGAAGTATTTTTCCTGTCCGGCCGGGGCGCAGATGCATAGCAAGCGCGCGGCGCTTTGCGAGGTATTAACGAAAAAATGCGGGGCGTTGGCGGGAATGCTCACGGTTTGACCGGCGTGCACGGTCGTTTTCTCTCCGCGAAATGTCGCTTCGATTTCGCCCTCGAGCACGGTGAACGATTCTTCGAAATCGTGCCGATGCGGCGGCGGTCCGCCGCCCGGGGCGACGTGCATATCGATCAGGCAATACTTGCCCTCGGTGTCTGCGCCGGAAAGAAGCACGGTGTAGGTATTCCCGACGACGCCGAAGTGCGGCAGGCCCTCGTCGGTGTCCGGACGCGCGATCTTGAGCGGGCGCGCAAGATCATCTGGCGGGAGCATCGGACTTTCCGTTAGCGCGAAGAATCAGCGGGTGACATTTCCCCCGTTTTGCTTCGCACCAGCCAGGCGCTGATCAAGCCCACGAGGAAGAAGCCAACGACCTGAATGAAGATTGCGGCGGCGGTGAAACGCTTCGGGAAAGCATACCAGTTCCAATAGGGAATATTCGTGGTGATGGCGGCGATAACGCCGATGATGGTAACAAAGAAAACGCGGGAGACGTAGCTAACGAGTCCGGTTTGCGCGAGCAGAAACGCCGCCAGAATCGCTTCGATCAATTCGGTGACGAACTCAACGCCGAGGAGCCGTCCCAGGTTGAGGTCGCGCTGCGGGTGATACATGAGCATCCCGGAAGGGCCGCGCTGGGATTTGTCGATCGCCAATTGCATCGCTTCCTTCTTGTCCGCCGAGGTCGCATTATCCGGAGCGTTGGGCGCGGGATAAAGAAACAGGCCTTCCCGACTGCCGAGATCGGTATAGAGGGCTTCGATCACCGTCGCTTCGTGCGACAATTTGCTGATCCCCATTTGCCCAAGGGGCAGGAGATCATGCGCGACGAAACTCCAGAGAAACATGGCGATGCCGCCGAGGACGCCTGCCAGTAGAACACGTGTATTCATTGAAAGTTCCCTTCGGGGTTAATGCTGGGGGGCCGGGCTCAGAAACGAAAGCGAAATATTGCCGCGCGACGCCCTTGAAGGCCGCGGCTGGGACGTCGAACGTGGCCTCCTCATGTCTCGCGATTACACGCTGCAACGCGCCCCCTCAGCTAGTGCGAGCGCGATCGATTACGCGGCGG
>JBBSEO010000362.1:0-1565 GCA_038239645.1 Chthoniobacterales bacterium
AGTTTGTGCAGCGTGCGTAAATGCGTCACGAGATTGCCGTCGCTCATGCTGAGTTCTCCCTTCAAATCCTGAAACGACCAGGCCGCGCGCGTCGCGAGCAAGGTCATGATCGAAAGCCGTCCCTTCTCGTGGATCGCTTTGTCGAGCTTGTCGAAATCGAGCATTTTTCACGAGCGCGAGGAGGACCGAACGCAAAGCGCGTAGATCAGATGGAACAAGCCGAAGGTCGCGCCCATCGCGAGATTGGGCGCAAGTGGGGTCGGATAAAGATCGAGCTGCCGGGTGAAGATCGTCATCAGGGCGGAGGCGAGGAGGAAGCTCAAGCCCAGCACGACCAGCGAGCGCGGGGCGAAATGTTGCGTCGCGATCAAGGCCAGGCCGTAAAAGCCGATCCAGGCGCGAACGAGCAACATCTCGTTATCGGCGTCATAGCCATCGAAGAAAAACCACAGGGTGAGCGCTGTCGGCAGGACAAGGCAGGGAAGGATCGCGCGTGTCGCCAAGTTCAACGACGACGAAAAAAAAGGCCGTCCACTGCGCGCTGTTTCCCGCCAGACAAAAAAGGTGTTGGCCGCGAGCACGAGCGCGAGGGCGACCAGCCAGAGGGAGGCGAATTGACGCGTGGAAACATGTCGCATCACTTCCGGCGCGCGCAGGGCCCAGCGATGTTCGCGCCACCAGATGCCCGCGGTGAGCGCGGTCGCAAGCAACCCACCGACCAGTGCTGTCGGCGCCGAGAGCGCGCGATAAATCGTCGCCCGTTCCATCAGGCAGCGAATAACGCGAAGGTCTTCTTCGGCGCGTGCGGCGGAAATGGTATCCATTTTTCTAGCTGGCGCGCTTTCCCAGCCAGTCGAGGAGGAGAAAGGTCGAGACGAAAAATGGGAAGATGCCGTAGAGCGTGTCAGTGACTGAATGCGAGTGCCGATCAACCGCCAGGAAGACAGTGAGACAGAAAATAACGGCGCCGAGAAAAATGACGACGCCGAGAATTGAGACTGGCAGATAGAACCAGCCAAATGGTCGAAAGAGTTTCATGGTTGATTTACTTTGTATTACAAAGCTTGATCGAAGGCAATCGCTTTTTTGGTCGCATCAAACTTCACCTCAGAGCGGCGATGGCACGTTCGTCACGAAGATCGCCACCATCGCCAACCCGATGACGATCTTGGCCAGCGTGCCCACGAGCAATCCAACCACCGTCCCCCAGCCGGCCCGCCCGGCCTTGATCAAGGCCCTCCCGCCCATGAATTCGCCGATGAACGCCCCGATGACCGGGCCGAGGAAAATTCCAGGCAAACCGAAAAAAATTCCGCTGATGCCGCCCAGGACGCCACCGATCAAACCCCATTTCGTTGCGCCAAATTTTTTCGCGCCGAAATAACCCCCCGCGGAATCGAGGGCATAGGAGCCCAGCGTTAGCCCCGCCAGCGCGATGAGCGCGCCCCATCCCAAACCGTGCGCTGGCCCGACGATGAAACGATGCAGGATCGCCGCCCCAAGAATGATCGTGGTTCCCGGCACAATCGGGACGACGGTGCCGATCACGCCCACGGCCATAAGGA
>JBBSEO010000363.1:0-1558 GCA_038239645.1 Chthoniobacterales bacterium
GGCAGCCCGAAGTTGCACATGGCGATGACGGCGAAACGTCGGGTGAAATTGCAAAAGCTGGCCGAGGAAATACCGCTCCCGGAAATTTACGGCGACCAGGAAGGTGACGTCCTGCTCCTGGGCTGGGGTTCGACATACGGTCCGATCCATGACGCCGTAAAACGCGCCCGTCGCGTCGGCGAAAAGCTCGGCGCGATCCATCTCCGCCACGTTCATCCTTTCCCGAACGGTCTCGAAAAAATCTTCGCGCGCTTCAAACGCCTCATCGTCGTCGAGATGAACGATCAGGGACTCTATGGCTTCGGCCAGCTCGCGACTCTCCTCCGCGCGCGCTTTTGCGAGCCGAAGATTTCCAGCGTGACCAAGACCGATGGTCTGACTTATCGGGTGAGTGAAATTCTCAGCCGAGTTTACGAAGGAAAAACTTTCCCGAGCCGCACCGGCATTCACCATGGCAACGGCGCAACCCAGCCATCCGGTAACGGCACGAACGGCGAGACCGTTTCCGTTCCGCGCGATCCAGTCACCAGCGCCGCGACCGCGCGGGCCGAAGCGAAAGTTTCGACCGCCGCCGACCACGCGGGCGATACCACGCCGACCCGCCCCGAAACCTACGAAGCGGCCATGCCGAGCAAGGACCAGGACTCGACCGCCTAGCCGATCAACCAAATTTTATCATGAGCGAAACACTGACCGCCGAACCGCCCGCGCCGCAGCGCGAGAAACTCACCAAGAAAGCCATTACCGCCGATCACCCGACCTGGTGTCCCGGTTGCGGCGACTTCGCCGTCCTCGCCTGCTACTACAAGGTGCTCGAGAAACGCCAGATCCCGCACGAGCAGATCGTCACTCTCGCCGGCATCGGTTGCTCCTCGCGTTTCCCATATTTCGTTAACGGTCACGGCGCCCACTTCATTCACGGCCGCGCCGTTCCGCTCGCCAGCGGCATCAGCCTGGCCCGCCCCGACCTCCACGTCTTCCTCTTCGGCGGCGACGGCGACGGCTTCTCCATCGGCGGCAACCATCTCGATCACGGCGCGCGCAAGAACATCAACATGACCTACGTCATCATGGACAATTTCGTCTATGGCCTGACGAAGAAACAGACCTCACCCACCTCTCCGATCGGCTTTAAGAGTAAGACCGATCCGCAGGGCGCGATCGACCAGCCGGTTAACGCCATGAAAAAGCTCGTGGCCAGCGGCGCCACTTTCGTCGCGCGCACCCACGCCTCGCAGGTTAATCACATGATCCAGATGATCGAACGCGCGATGGATCACCCCGGCTTCAGCGTGATCGAATGCCTGAGCGAGTGTGTGGAATTTTTCCCCGGCGCCTTCGATCCGGCGAATCCGCGTAAAGGCGGGGCTTTCACCGTCGTCGACGAGAAAAAATACGACAACAGTCCCGAGGACGAAGCGCGCCACGATGTCACCGACGAGCTCGCCGCCTACAAGCTCGCGCAAATTCCTTTCCCCGGCGTCTTCGGCGTCTTTTATCAAAACGACCGGCCGAGCAAGAACACGCTCGAGAAAAAATGGATCGACTCCACCCGCGA
>JBBSEO010000364.1:0-1523 GCA_038239645.1 Chthoniobacterales bacterium
CCTGATTGCGGGCGCGGTGGTGTCCAGCATTTGTAGCGCGCTCCTTCGCCCGCTCTTCGCCATCGCCTTCGTCTTACTCTACCACGAGGCCCGGGCCGATTTCAGCCGGGAAGAACTGGAAGAAGTTAGCAAAACTAACGATATTTAGCCAAGCTTCAGGTAGGGAAGCAGACCGTGGCGGCCACCTTCGCGACCGAAGCCGCTTTCCTTGTAGCCACCGAACGGACTGGTCGGGTCAAACTTGTTGTAGGTATTCGCCCAGACTACTCCGGCACGCAGTTTACCGACGATCTTGAAGATCTTACTTCCTTTGTCGGTCCAGATGCCGGCGCTCAAACCGAACGGCGTGTTGTTCGCGCGCTCGATCGCTTCTTCCGGTGTTCGGAACGTCATCACGCTCAGCACCGGACCGAAAATCTCTTCCTGGGCGATGCGGTGTGACGCGGTCACGCCGGTAAAGAAGCTGGGCGGGTACCAGTAACCCTTCGCCGGCAGTTTGGTGCGCGGCTGAACCAGTTGCGCGCCTTGTTTCAGACCGCTGTCGACCAATTCGCAAATCTTTTCCAGCTGCGCGCGCGAGTTAATCGCCCCGATATCGGTGTTTTTGTCCAGGGGATCACCCACCCGCAGCGTCGCGATTCGATCGCGCAATTTCCTAATCACCTGCGGAAAAACTCCCTCCTGAACGAGGAGCCGCGACCCCGCGCAGCAGACGTGGCCCTGGTTGAAATAAATGCCGCTGACGATTCCTTCCACGGCCTGGTCGAGCGGAGCATCCTCGCAGATAATGTTCGCGGCTTTTCCGCCCAGCTCGAGCGTGAGCCTTTTCTTCGTTCCGGCGGTCGCTCGTGCAATCCGCTTCCCGACTTCGGTCGAGCCGGTGAAAGCAATCTTGTCTACCTCCGGATGATCCACCAGCGCCGAGCCCGTCGCGCCCGGGCCGGTGACAATGTTGACCACGCCGTCAGGTAGTTGCGCTTCCTGAAAAATCTCCGCGAGATGCAGTGCCGTGATTGAAGTCGTCTCGGCCGGCTTCAGCACACAGGTATTCCCGCAGGCCAGCGCTGGCGCGAGCTTCCATGCCGCCATGAGCAAGGGAAAATTCCAAGGGATGATTTGGCCCGCGACTCCTAACGACTCGGCTTTTCGTCCGGGAAAGGCGTAGTCCAGTTTATCGGCCCAACCCGCGTAGTAGAAGAAGTAGGCTGCGACGAGTGGAAGGTCGACATCGCGCGATTCCTTGATCGTCTTGCCGCCATCCATCGTCTCGAGCACAGCCAGCTCCCGCGATTTCTCCTGAATCAGCCGCGCGATCCGGAACAAATACTTGCCCCGCTCGCGCCCCGGCATCATGCGCCACGTTTTCTCGTAGGCGCGCCGCGCCGCCTTCACTGCGCGATCGATGTCCGCCGCATTCCCTTCCGCGATTTCCGCCAGCGTCTCCTCCGTCGCCGGATTGAGCGAAGTGAAATACTTGCCGGACTTCGGCCGGACAAATTTGCCGTCAATAAACAGTTCGTAGC